>CAZNNJ010000146.1:0-819 GCA_964574305.1 uncultured Rhodospirillales bacterium
GAAATCCGACAGCACACCGGACAAGAGCTCGGCATTGTTCTGCAGGAAACTCTCGTTCAGCTCCGGCGAGCGCGCTTCCGGCGGCGCGGCCTGCAGCAGGTCGTGCGGCGGCAGGACATAGTCGGTCGGCTCCGGCAGGTTCAGCGCGGTCTGGCGCGGATCGACGTTTTCGGCCTTCTTGGCGGCGCCGGCGGTGATGCGCGGCGGCTTGCGCTGCTCCTTGACCGCGGCGGACGCGAGGTTGGCGGCGATCCTGCCGGCGGCGATTTCCGGCTCGCGGCGCAGCATCGCCTTGATGCGCGCCGGCTCGGGCGCGTCGTCGTCATCACCGCGGGCACGGCGCAGGCTGATGCCGGAGAACAGGCGGCCACTCCAAACGCCGGCTCCCGTAACGGCGTCGAAGGCGGCACGCCAGCCGGCGAAGGAGATGCCGAAGGTGGCCGACAGCAGCACGAAGGTCATCAGCGTGATCAGCGGCCAGGCGATCCAGACACCGCCACCGCCGATCAGCCCGTCGATGCCCCGCGCGCTCTGCCGCAGGATGGCGTCGCCGACGCTGCCGCCCATGCTGACCGCGAGCGGCCAGGACGGGAACGGCTTCATCAGCGCCAGCGTGCCGGACGCCACCAGCAGGGACGGGAACAGGATGATCAGCCGGCGCCACAACGGCACGGTCTGGCGATGGCGCAGCAGGCGCACGCCCCAGGCCACGATCGCCAGCGGCAGCAGATAGGAAGCCAGGCCCAGCGTCTGGATGAACATGTCGGCGAAGTAAGCGCCGAGCAGCCCCAGCAGATTATGGATATGGCGCGCCCAGAC
>CAZNNJ010000146.1:829-9758 GCA_964574305.1 uncultured Rhodospirillales bacterium
CCCGGCGGCAGGGAAACGTTCCAGGAGGGATGGCCGGCATAGAAGGTCGCCAGCGCGCCGATAAGCGCGACGGCGAGCGCGATCTGGGCGAGCCCGGTCAACTCGGTCAGGCGGCGGCGGAAGAATTCCTCGGTGCTGTTCGGCAGCAGGATGGCGAGGCGGGAGGTGCGGCTGCGCTGGGTCGCGCCGCGCGGCAGGCTGCGGGCGGTCGTTGCTGGCATGGTTCAGTGGCCTCCCGTCGTGAGCAGGTCGGCAACGCGGTCGAGCGCGGGGCCGAGGGTGTCGTTGTCATGGACCAGGGCAACGCGGATGAAGCGGTCGCCGGGATTGATGCCGTCCGCGTCGCGGCGGCCGAGATAGGCTCCGGGCAGAACGCGGATCGCCGCGTCGCGCCAGAGTTTCACCGCCGCCGCCTCGCCGTCGCCGACCTCGAGCCACAGGAAGAAGCCGCCGGCCGGGCGGTGGAAATTGGCGATGTCGCCGAGCGCCTTTTCCGCCAGGTCAATCTTGGCGCGATACATGTCGCGGATTTCCAGCGCGTGATGCTCGTCCGACCACAGGGCGGCCGACGCAGCCATGATCGGCAGCGGCGGGGCGCTGGACGCATAGGTACGCAGGCGCTGCATCAGCGCGATCAGCCGGCGGTCGCCGGCAACGAAGCCCGAACGCAGGCCGGCGGCGCTGGAGCGCTTGGACAGGCTGTGGAAGACGATCAGGTTGGCGAAGGGGTCGTCACTCTGGTCGTCGAGCGCAACCGCGGCCTCGAGCGCGCCCGGCGGCGCGGCCTTATCCCAGATCTCGGCATAGCATTCATCGACCGCGAGCACGAAATCGTATTGCCGCGCCAAGCGGACGGCCGTCTTCAGATAGTCGAGGTCGGCGACCGCCCCTTCCGGGTTCGACGGGGTGCAGAGATAGAGCAGCGCCGTGCGTTCCAGCAGCGCGGGGGCGAGCCGGTCGAGATCGGGCAGGAAATTCCGGTCCCGCCGGGTCGACAGCGGCACCGCCTCGGCCCCGGCCAGATGGCCGGCGGCGGCATAGGTGGCATAGCTGGTATTTGGGAACAGGACAGCCGCGTCGGCGCGGCCAGTATGCTGGGCGGCGACGGTGGCGATCTGAAACAAAGCCTCGCGCGTGCCCTGAACCGGCAGGATGGCGCGATCTGGATCGAAGGTTCCCTCTGGCAGGCGATAGCGGCGGTTCAGCCAGCCGGCGACGGCGGCGCGGAAGGCGGGCGTGCCGGCGATCGGCGGATAGCGGCCCCAGTCGTCGGCATAGGCGGCGAGCGTATCGGCGACGATCTTGGGCGGCGGCGATTGCGGCTCGCCCACGGCCAGATTCAACACCGGCCGGCCCGCGAACGGCGGGACCTTTCCCAGCAGCCCGGCCAGCCGGGTGAAGGGATAATCGGTCATTCCGCTCAGCCGAGCGTTCAACATCTCACTGCCTGCTTTCGCGTTATCCGGCGGATAAATCGGCAGGAGAGTCTACGCAAAGACGCGTTTCAGCACAAGGATGCTGAGCGATTCAGAACGACTCTAGAGTGACTTACGGGGCCCTGTTCCGATTCCACTTCAAACGGCGGAAATCATAGGGGTTTGGTCGCGCCGATGAAGGCGGCGGCGATCAGAAGCCCATAGAGGATGAGCGAGGCGACCGAGGCGATATCGATGGCGCGGGCGATCCTGGCCGGAACCGGGGCGCGGATCGCCGAAAGCTCGTCCAATGCCGGGCGCAGGCGGTGCATCGCCTCGCCGATTTCGAGCGCTGGCAGCGGCACCAGCCCGAACAAGGCCATCTTGAGCGCCAGCCATTTGCCGGTGATCTGGTCGCCGACGAACAGCTGATAGCCGCCATAGACGATGAACAGCAGCCCGCCCAGCACCATCAGCGCCCCCTCGACCTTGCGCAGCTTCTGCGCGTTGGGCGTCTCCGATTCGCGCGGCACCGACCAGACGAAGGCGACCCAGACCGCGGTCAGCAGCCAGAACAGCACCAGCCACACGCCCTTCACCGGCGAACCCCAGCTTTGCGCCAATGTGAGCCCGACCGCCGGGGTCAGCGCGAAGGCGGTGCGCGGAATCCGGTCCAGCCGCATCGCCAATCTGAGCGTGAAGCCGCGATGCTCCGGGTCCAGCCTGGGCGAACGCGCCTGGCGCACCAGCGCCAGCACCCCCAGATGGCCGCCGAACCAGCCGGCGAACAGCAGGACATGGACGAAGATCAGGACGGTATAGAAATCCATGCGAGTGGGGCTCCCAGGCCATGCGACTCGGCAATGCTAAGGCATCGCGGAGTCGTCTGGCTAATGGGATTGGTACCGCTCTGAAAGAAAAGGACGTTCCGGTGAACTACTCAGCCGAGGGCAGCACCGGCTCGTGGCTGTGGTCGGTGGTCAGCAGGCGCTTCAGCTTCGGCACCACCCAGTTCTGCAGGTCGTCGAAATAGGTGAAGACGGCCGGGATCACGACCAGGCTGAGCAGGGTCGAGGTCACCAGCCCGCCGACCACAGCGATCGCCATCGGCGAGCGGAAGTCCGCGTCGGCGCCGAGGCCGGCGGCGATCGGCATCATGCCGGCGATCATCGCGACCGTGGTCATGATGATCGGCCGCGCCCGCTTGCGCCCGGCATCGACCAGCGCCTCGGTGCGGGAGAGGCCACGGTCGCGGATAGCGACGATGGCGTATTCGACCAGCAGAATCGAGTTCTTGGTGACGATGCCCATCAGCATCAACAGCCCGATCATCGCCGGCATCGACACCGCCTTGTGCGCGAACATCAGCGCCACCAGCGCGCCGCCGACCGAGAGCGGTAGCGCCATCATGATCGTCGGCGGCTGGAAGAAATTGCCGAACAGCAGCACCAGCACGGCGAAGATCAAGAGCAGCGAGGCGGCGAGCGCGGTGCCGAAATCATTCACCAGGACGCCCATCTGCTCGGCATTGCCGTATTTCGACAGATGCACCTCGGGCGGCAGATTCCGCAGCGCCGGCAGAGCGTAGATCTTGTCCAGCACCGGCCCGAGCTCGGCGCCCGCCAACAAGTCACCCTCGACCGCGATCTTGCGGCTGCGGTCGAAGCGGTCGATCTGCGCCGGCCCGGCGCCCAGCGTGACGTCGGCGACCGACTTCAGCGGTACCGAAGCGCCGGTCGCGGTCATCACCCGCAGGTTCCTGATCGTCTCGATATTGTCCCGCGCCTCCGGATCGAGCTGAACGCGGATCGGGATCTGGCGGTCGCCCATATCGAACTTGGCGAGATTCTGGTCGAGGTCGCCCAGGGTCGCCAACATGGCCACACGGCCAATCTGCTGGACCGACACGCCCTCGCGCGCCGCCCGGTCGAACATCGGCTTGATCAGCACCTCGGGCCGCTGAAGGCTGGCGGTCGAGGCAACATTGACAACCGACGGGACGGTCTGAACCTCGCTCAGCAGCCGGTCGGAAACCTGCTCCAGCGCCGGCCCATCGTCGCCCGACAGGATGACGGAGACGTCCTTGTCGCTGAAGCCGGTGCCGGAGAAGCTGAAGCGGATGCCGGGCACGCCAAGCAGCGCCGGCCGCATCGCCGTCTCGAACTGCTTTTGGGTCAGTTCGCGGTCGCCGCGCGGCACCAGCTTGATGAACAGGTTGGCCTTGCGGATGTCTCCCTGCCCGCCGGCGGAGACGAGCACATGGGCGACCTCCGGCCGGGCCCGCAGCATCTCCGACAGATGGCCGGTGACCGCGAGATTGTCATCGAGGGTCGAACCCGGAGGCAGCTCGACATGCATCTGGGACTCGCCGATATCGACGTCCGGGAAGAAGCCCTTCGGCGTGAGCAGGCCCAGGATCACCGACGCGATGAATATGGCGGTGGCGGCGGCGATCGTGATGCCGCGGTGGGGGATGCACCACCGCAATGCCTTGACGTAGGTCTCGATCCAGCGCGGCGGCGTCTCCTGCGGATGGGCCTTCATCAGATAGGCCGCCATCATCGGCGTGATCAGGCGCGCGACCAGCAGCGAGAAGAACACGGCGACTGCGACGGTGATGCCGAACTGGCGGAAAAACTGGCCGGGGACACCGCCCATGAAGCTGACCGGCAGGAACACGACGATGATCGTCGCGGTGGTGGCGATGACCGCCAGGCCGATCTCGTCGGCGGCCTCCAGCGCCGCCTGGAAGGGTTTCTTGCCCTGACGGATATGGCGGACGATGTTCTCGATCTCGACGATCGCGTCGTCGACCAGGATGCCGACCACCAGCGACAGCGCCAGCAGCGAGATGCCGTTCAAGGTGAAGCCCAGCAGCTTCATCACCGAGAAGGTCGGGATCGCCGACAGCGGCATGGCGGCGGCCGAGATCAGGGTCGCCCGCCAGTCGCGCAGGAACCAGAACACGACCAGGATCGCCAGGACGGCGCCGACGCTGAGTGCCTCGACCGAGGCCTGGTAGGTATCTTTGGTGAACTGGACGCTGGCGAAAATCTCCTTGAACTCGATGGCGGGATAGCGCTGCTTCAGCATCTCCACCTGCTTCATCACGCCGTTGTAATTGGTGACGTCGCTGGTGTTGGGGGAACGCTGAACGTTGAAGGAGACGACCGGCACGCCGTCATAGCGGGCAGCTTGGCGCTGCTCGCTGGGGCCGTCGATCACCTTGCCGAGCTCCGACAGGCGCGCCTTGCGGCCACTGGGGAGCGAAATCTCGGTATTGCGCAGGTCCTCGACCGTGCGGGCGCTGCCCAGCGTGCGGATCGACTGCTCCGCCCCGCCGACATTGCCGCGGCCGCCCGGTATGTCGACATTGAGCCCGACCAGTTGGGCATTGACCGCATCGGCGGTAATACCGAGCGCGATCAGGCGCTCCGGGTCGAGCTCGATCCGGACCTCGCGGTCGACGCCGCCGACGCGCTTGACCAGTGCCACGCCCTTCACCGACAGCATGGCGCGGGAAATGTCGTTGTCGATCAGCCAGGACAGCTGCTCGGTATTCATCCCCGGCATCACGACGCTGAAATAGACGATCGGCTCGCCAGCGATGTCGTAGCGCTCGACCACCGGCTCGAGAATGTCCTGCGGCAGATTCTGGCGGATCTTAGAGACGGCGTCGCGCACGTCGTTCACCGCGCGGTCGGTGTTGGACCCGATGGCGAACTCGATCTGGGTCACCGAGCTGCCGTCCGTGATCGTCGATTGGATGTGGTCGATCGAACCAAGGCCCGCGACGGCATCCTCGATCTTCTTGGTGACCTGGATCTCCATTTCGCTCGGCGCCGCCCCCGGCCGGGTGACGGTGACCAAGACCATCGGCACATCGATGTCCGGATTGTCGGTGATATCCAGCGACAGGAAGGAAATGATCCCGGCGATGGTCAGCAGGATGAAGAGGACGATCGGCGGGATCGGGTGGCGGATCGAGACCGCCGAGACGTTGAACCTCACCGGACGACCCCGCTGGCGCCGGTCCCGGCGGTCGGGGCCAGGGGCGCCTCGACCCGCACGAGGTCGTTGTCCTTGAGATAGCCGGCGCCGGCCAGCGCCACACGCTCGCCCGCGGTGACGCCGCTCACGATCTCGACCTGCCCGTTCACCCGTGTGCCGGTCTCGATCATGCGCAGCCTGGCGTGGTTGTCCGCATCGACGATGAAGACGGCGGGCTTGAAGTCCTTATAGACGATCGCCGGCTCCGGCAGCTGGAGCACACTGGCCTGGCCGGTCTGGATCTCGCCATGAACGAACATGCCGGGCTTCAGCGCCGCATCCTCGGGCAGGGCGATATAGACCATGCCGATGCGGGTGGCGGGATCGACCGTGGCGCCGACCAGGCGGATCTTGCCCTGGAAGCGCTGCGGATCGCCGTCATTGACCAGGATCGTCGCGGTCTGCCCGGCCACGAGCCGGGGAAGGTCCATCTCCGGCACCTCGGCCTGCAGCTCGACCCGGTTGTCGCGGATCATCCGGAACAGCTGCTCGCCCACCGACACGACATTGCCGAGCTTGGCCATGCGCTTCGACACGGTGCCGTCCGTGGGGGCACGGATTTCGGTCTGTGCGAGCTGGGCCTCACGCTCCTGGGCGATGGCCTGCGCGGTCGTCAGGGCCTGGCGGGCGACATTCACATCCGCCTGGGCGGCGCTGAACGTCGTCTCGCGCTGCTCGGCCAGCTGGCCGCTGATATAGCCGTTCTTCGACAGCTCCTTGGCGCGGCGCACGTCGGAATTGGCGCTGCCGGACATCGCCTCCGCCTTGCGGATGCTGGCCTCGGCCTGGGCCACCGCAGCCTGAGCCTGGGCGTACTGGGCCTTGAGCACCGAATCGTCGAGCTTGGCCAGCAGCTGGCCCTTGGCCACCTTGTCGCCTTCCTCGACCGCGACCTGGACGATCGCAAGCCCGCCCGCCTCAGTGCCGACCGGCAGCTCGTCCCACGCGGCCAGCGAGCCATTGACGACCAGCGAACGGCCGAGCGGCGCCTGGACGACGGTGCCGACGGTAATCGTCTGGACGGGGGTCGCCTGCATCACCGCCGGCTTGTGTCCGCCGAGCTGGGTTGCAGCCACCGCCGCGGCCACGACAACCGCCAGCACACCCGCCCCGATCATCCAGCGGGGCGAGAAGCGAGCCGGCCGCGCCAGCGGCATGTTCCAACGGCGGGCGGTCATGACGGAATCGGCCGGCTGGTCAGTTCCCTCGAGGAGGGAGCCGGCCGGAACGGGTTTCAGTTGCGCGGACATGCGGGCCTCAAAGCTTCACTGCGTGAAATATTTACTCGTTGAACTTATTGCAAGGTGCGGTCAGGCACCTGTTTTGGTCCGCCGGCAGTTTTTCCGGCCTGCCGGCAGCTTTGCAGGAACCGTGCCAATTCGTGATCCGCGCATTTCGGTCACTTTCGCGGCGCAGCATACTCGAAAATGAGGGTTTTTCTCAACCGCGGTGTGAGGATTTGCGAACGGGCAACGCCAAATAAGCATACAGCAAAATAAGGCGGTTTCGTGGCTTTGGGATTCCTGCGCCGCGATTCGCATTACTGATTTGCCGTGTTGCTCCCTTGCACCAGCGCCCAACTAAGACAAACTAAGCATTGAAAGCCGCGCATGTCAGGCATTCCAGCTGGAAGGTCGCAGGAGCGGCATTGGCACCCATGGAGTGTGTTGATGAGCTTGCAAAGATTAATGGCCACGCGCGCGTCCGTCGGAACGGCGACCGCGGCGCTGGCGCTATGCGTTGGGCTGGGGACCTTGTCCGCCGGGACGGCGCTGGCGGAGCTGCCGCCCAGCTTCGCCCCGCTGGTCGATCAGGTGAAAGGGGCGGTGGTCAATATTTCCGCCACCGAGGTGGAGCAGGTCGCCAGCAACGACGACGAAGACAGCGGCCGGATGCAGCAGCAGATGCCGCCCGGCATGCAGGAATTCTTGCGGCGCTTCGGCGGCGGCCAGGGCATGCATCAGTTCCGCCCCGGCCAGCTGAAGGTCGCCGGTTCGGGCTTCATCGTCGACCCCTCGGGCTATGTCGTCACCAACAACCATGTCGTGAAGAACGGCAAGGACGTCAAAGTGACGCTCCAGGACGGCACCAGCCTGAACGCCAAGGTCGTCGGCGCCGACGCCATCGCCGACCTGGCGGTGCTGAAGGTCGATGCCGGCCATCCGCTGCCCTCCGTCCAGTTCGGCGACAGCGCCAAGACGCGCGTCGGCGACTGGGTGGTCTCGGTCGGCAACCCGTTCGGCCTGGGCGGTACGGTGACCGCCGGCATCGTCTCGGCCAACGGCCGCGACGTGCCGAGCGAGGAGCATTCGGCCTATGTCGACTATCTGCAGATCGATGCCCCGATCAACCAGGGCAATTCCGGCGGCCCGACCTTCAATGAGGACGGCAAGGTCATCGGCATCAACACAGCGATCTATTCGCCGAACGGCGGCGGCAGTGTCGGCATCGGCTTTGCCATCCCGGCCAATATCGCCAAGCCGATCGTCGACCAGCTGGAGAAGAGCGGCTCGGTGACGCGCGGCTGGCTGGGCGTGCAGATGCAGCCGATCACGCCCGACATGGAGGACGCGCTGGGGCTGAAAAGCACCAACGGCGTCGTCGTCGCCGATGTCGTCTCCGACGGTCCTGCCGCCAAGGCCGGCCTCAAGAGCGGCGACGTGATCGTCGGAGTCAACACCGCGACGGTCGCCTCTGCCACCGATCTCACGAAGGCGATCCAGGCGCTGAAGGTGGGGCAGACGATCTCGCTGCGCATCATTCGCGACGGGACACGCGCCACGCTGAGCGCCAAGCTCGCCGAGCGCCCTGCGGAGGAATCCGAGGACGGCGAGACGCCCGCGGTGCCGGGCGTGCCGGCGCCGCGCGCCGAGGGCGACGACGACGGAGACTCCCACTTCTACTTCGACGGCATGCCGGGCCTCGCGATGTTCGGCGGGCGCGGGCGGCTCGGCGTGCGGGTCCAGAACTTGAATCCGGACCTTGGCGGCTACTTCGGGGTACCGGACGGTAAGGGCGTGCTGGTGGTCGAGGTGCTGAAGGACACGCCGGCCGAGAAGGCCGGGCTCAAGGCCGGCGACGTGATCACCAAGGTCGGCGACAAGGCCGTCCAGGACTCCGACGATCTGGTGAGCGCGCTGCGCGACGCCGACAAGAAGGTGACGCTCACGATCCGGCGAAAGAACGCTTCGCGCACCATCGAATCCGAGCTGCGCGACTCGGCGATGCGGATGCGTCGCGAAGGCTCGATGTCGTGGCGCGACGGGGATCTGCACATCCACCGCATCACGACCGACTCGGACGATGTGCGACGTGAGCTGGACGAGCTTCGCCGCGAGCTGCGCGATCCCAAGACCAAGCTGGGGGACAAGGGCAGCAACTAGAAATGCAGGCGGTTCCGCCGCCGCGAGAGGGAGCGCCGTCCAACCTGTCCGCACACTCAGCTATTGCAAGGGGCGATGCGG
>CAZNNJ010000147.1:0-9747 GCA_964574305.1 uncultured Rhodospirillales bacterium
TCCGCCGTCCGGCCTGTTCGTGCTCGGCGGCCAGACCGTGATGCCGATGCCCGAACTCTTCGCCAACAACCAGGCCAACCTCACGATCGACGAATGCCTGCTGGGACAGCCGCCGGACCTCGCCGCTGAGGCGGAAGCCTATGCCGCCCGGCGCGAAACCCTCGAATCCGCCGCCAACGCCGCGCCGGCCGATGCGGAGGCGGCCGAGGCGCTGATCGCCCATCTCATGCGCCACCATGACGCCACTGCGCGGACCACGCTGCAAAAAGCCGTGATCGCCTTTCCGACGAACCAGACGATCCGCACGCAATATCTCCACACGATCGACCCCTTCGGACAGCTGGCGGCGTTTCCGTTTATCTGGGCCCAGCAGGCGCGTCAGTTGCCGGAGGCGATCACGCGGACGTTGCTGACGCCGACCCAGGCCGAGCCGAACAGCCTGTGGGTGCAGCGTTTCGCCATCGCCCTGCGCAGGCAGCCGGCCGACGCGGACAGCCCGCTTCGCCAACTGGCGGACTTCTCCGACTATACCTTCGACGACCTCGATTTCGCCCAGGCCGTGCTGCGGGGCGCGAGGTTCGAAGACGCGTTCGTGCGGGGCGGAAGCTTCCGCGCAAGCGATCTTTCCGGGGCGGACCTGCGCTGGGCCGAGTTCGACGGGGTGGATCTTTCCTATGTGGATTTGTCGGGCGCCGACCTGAGGGATTTCCGGCCGGCGACGCGGAACGGCATGTTCCTGCTGCACCGGCACCGGCTGGGAGTCGGCGTGGTCATGTACGGATCGCTGACGGCGGAGCACGCGGAGTTTCCGTCGGCGCCGGTCAAGCTGCTGCACGCCACGCTCGACAGGGCGCGGATGGAACGCGCCATGCTCGTCGGCGCGGATCTGCGCCAAGCCTCGCTGAAGCATGCCGATCTCAAAGACGCGGACCTGCGGCAAGCCGATCTGCGCGGCGCCGACATGACCGGTGCCGACCTTGCCGGGGCGGCGCTGGACGAGGCGCGGTTCGACTGCCGCACCCGCTGGCCGGCGGGCTTCGCCCCCGCCGCCAAGCCCGATCCGGCCTCGGACACGGCGCTCTGCGGCGAAAGCGTGATCGTCAGGCGCTGATCGGCAGTGGTCACCGCCTGGGCAGCCGGGACGCCGCTTGCGCATGGCGGCAACAATGCCGGCGCGAACCAGGCGATCGGATATGGCCGGATCGGCATCTCTCGATCGGCTAGGTCGGTTTGTCGCACCCTGCCGCGAATGCCCTGCGCGCGACGGCCGGAACGGATCGGATGAACCGCCGGTTTGGCCGATTTAGTTGTAAAGAAAACTATACAGTCCCGGGAAATTGTTCGATTCGGGCGTCGATATTCGTAAACCGGCATTTATTGAACGGGGTTTGCCGCCGCCCCGTTGAAGCCTGGCCCTAGCATAGCAATAATTAAAGATATCGGCACGCTCTCTCATCGCGTTCATTTTACTGAGTTTTTTTCGCAGTGCAGCATATTCGGCCGTCATGCGGTTTCGTATTGTGAACCAAGTCGTCGCCGAGTCGGAGCGAGTCGCGCCGTTGTTGATGGCACTCTCGAGTCGCGACTGCCAAAGTCGCGCTCCAAACAATGCCAAACTGCGCAATATGTGACCGCAACGCCACACTTGCCCCAATGTGACCTAATATTTTTCATAACTTAACCATTATCTCCCCCCAACATACTATATACTAATTGATGAGTCGTCGTCGCGACTCGGGTAGAGACCACGAGCTGGAAAATACAGGGCGATCTACATGTCACCCATGTTATTTAAAGCGCTTTCTGAAGCACCCGCCGGCCGTCCGGAATCGGATCAGCCAGGCGATGTTTTTCCGCACGTGGTGGTACTCCGACCGCATGTGGGGGTACTTCGATCGCATGTAGTGGAACTTTGGCGCCATCGCGGTAGCCTAATGGACGTTCAGCGATGGCACGCTACTTGCTTACCTAGGGATCACAAAAAGACCACGGAGCGCGCGAGAGCCTCGCAACGCTTCCGACAGCGGTTGGTACCGAAAGGGTTATTACGGTGAAATAGGAGAGGCAGATGGGCATGATCGACCAGCTATTTTCTCGTTCCTTGCAGTCTTACGAGACGCAGCGACAGCTTGAGATGCCCCTGCTCGATTATCTCGAGCTCTGCAAGACGGACCCGATGGCCTATGCCAGCGCGGCCGAAAGAATGGTCGCCGCGATCGGCGAGCCCGAGATCCTCGACACCGCGAAGGATGCCCGCCTCGGCCGCATCTTCATGAACCGGACGATCAAGATTTATCCTGCCTTTGCCGAATTTTTCGGCATGGAGGACACGGTCGAGCGCATCGTCAACTTCTTCCGCTACTCGGCCCAGGGCCTGGAGGAGCGCAAGCAGATCCTCTATCTGCTGGGCCCGGTCGGCGGCGGCAAGTCCTCCATCGCGGAGCGGCTGAAGCTGCTGATGGAGCGGCAGCCGATCTATGTTCTGAAGGCCGGCAACCAGATGAGCCCGGTCTTCGAAAGCCCGCTCGGCCTGTTCGACCCGGACGCGATGGGCGAGGAGCTGGAGAAGGAATTCAACATTCCGCGCCGGCGCCTGACCGGCCTGATGTCGCCCTGGGCGGTGAAGCGCCTGGACGAGTTCCGCGGCGACATTTCCAAGTTCACCGTCGTCAAGATGCACCCGTCGCGGCTGCGCCAGATCGGCGTCGCCAAGACCGAGCCGGGCGACGAGAACAACCAGGATATCTCAAGCCTGGTCGGCAAGGTCGATATCCGGATGCTGGAGGTTTACAGCCAGAACGATACCGACGCCTACAGCTATTCGGGCGGGCTGAACCGGGCCACCCAGGGCCTGCTCGAGTTCGTCGAGATGTTCAAGGCGCCGATCAAGATGCTGCACCCGCTGCTGACCGCGACGCAGGAAAGCAACTACACCGGCACCGAGAATATCGGCGCCATCCCGTTCGGCGGCATCATTCTTGCGCACTCGAACGAGGCTGAGTGGCAAAGCTTTAAGCACAACAAGAACAATGAAGCCTTCATCGACCGCATCTGCGTGATCAAGGTCCCGTACTGCTTGCGCGTCACCGAGGAGCAGAAGATCTATGACAAGCTGATCCGCGGCAGCGAGCTGGCGGTGGCGCCCTGCGCGCCCGGCACGCTGGAGATGCTGGCCCGCTTCGCCGTGCTGTCGCGGCTGCGCCCGCACCCGAATTCGAACCTCTATTCCAAGCTGCGCGTTTATGACGGCGAGAATCTGAAGGAGACGGAGCCCAACGCCAAGTCGATGCAGGAATATCGCGACAGCGCCGGCGTCGATGAAGGCATGGACGGCATCTCGACCCGCTTCGCCTTCAAGGTGCTGTCGGCGACCTTCAATTACGACACGCATGAGGTGGGCGCCGACCCGGTGCATCTGATGTGGGTGCTGGAGCAGGCGATCAGGCGGGAACAGTTCGGCGAGGAGACGGAACGGACCTATCTCGACTTCATCAAGGGCACGCTGGCGCCCCGTTATGCCGAATTTATCGGCAACGAGATCCAGAAGGCCTATCTGGAGTCGTATAACGATTATGGCCAGAACCTGTTCGACCGCTACGTCGAGGCGGCCGACGCCTGGATCGAGAACCTGGACTTCAAGGATCCGGACACGGGCCAGATGATGGACCGGGAGCTGCTGACCCCAGAGCTGACCAAGATACAGAAGCCGGCCGAGATCGCACAACCCGAAGGACTTCCGCAACGAGGTCGTGAAGTTCGCGCTGAGGGCCCGCGCCCAGCGCGACGGCAAGAACCCGTCCTGGACCTCCTACGAGAAGATCCGCGAGGTGATCGAGCGGCGCATGTTCAGCCAGGTCGAGGACCTGCTGCCGATCATCAGCTTCGGCAGCAAGAAAGAGGTCGAGACCGAGCGCAAGCACGCCGAGTTCCTCGCCCGCATGACCGACCGCGGCTACACCGAGCGGCAGGTCCGGCGGCTGGTCGAATGGTACATGCGGGTAAAACAAGCGGGGTAATGGGCAAGCAGGGTGATCGAAAGCGAGTGACAGATGAATATCGTCGATCGACGACTTAATCCTCGGGGCAAGAGCCACTCCAACCGCCGGCGGTTCATCCGCCGGGCCAAGAAGGAGCTGACCGAGGCGGTGCGCAAGGCGACAGGCGAACGCAGCGTCACCGACCTGGGCAACGATGATAAGGTGTGGATCAAGGCCGACCGGCTGCACGAGCCGGTCATCCACCACTCGCACGAGCAAGGCACCCGCGAGCACGTCCTGCCCGGCAACAAGACCTTCCAGGAAGGCGACACGATCAAGCGGCCGAACGGCGGCGGCCAGGGCAAGGGCGGCCGCGAGGGGTCGGAGGACGGCGAAGGCAACGACGCCTTCCAGTTCGCCCTGTCGCAGGAAGAGTTCCTGGACATTTTCTTCGACGACCTGGAACTGCCCGACCTGCTGCGTAAGCAGATGAAGGCGTCGGACAGCTTCGTGCCGGTGCGCGCCGGCCATTCGATCTCGGGCTCGGTCTCAAACCTCAACCTGAAGCGCACCATGCGCAACAGCCTGTCGCGGCGCATCGCGCTGAAGCGTCCGCGCCCGGCCGAGATCGCGGCCTGCGAGGCCGAGATCGAGGAGCTGAAGGGGTCGGACAAGGCCGAGGACATCACACGCCGCGAGGTGCTGGTGGTCCAGCTGGAGGAGCATCGCCGGCGCTCGAAGCGCATCCCGTTCATCGACCCGGTCGACGTCCGCTACAACCGGTATGAGATGGTGCCGCAGCCGATGACCAGCGCGGTCATGTTCTGCCTGATGGACGTCTCGGGCTCGATGACCGAGCATATGAAGGATCTGGCCAAGCGCTTTTACAAGCTGCTCTATCTGTTCCTGTCGCGCCGCTACAAGAATGTGGAGGTGGTGTTCATCCGCCATACGCATCTGGCCAAGGAAGTGGACGAGGAGACCTTCTTCACCTCGACCGAGACCGGCGGCACCGTGGTGTCGACCGCGTTCGAGGAGATGCTGCGCGTGGTCCAGGCCCGCTACCCGAAGGACCAGTGGAACATCTATGCGGCGCAGGCGTCGGACGGCGACAACTTCTCGACCGACAACGGCAAGGTCGCGACCTTGCTGAAGCAGCATGTCCTGCCGCTGTGCCAGTATTTCGCCTATATCGAGGTCAATGACGAGGGTGGCCGCGAGCTCAATACCGATCTGTGGCGCACCTACGATCATCTGGTGAAGTCCGGCTCCCCCATTGCCATGCGCAAGGTGAGCGAGCGCAACCAGATATTCCCGGTCTTCCGCGAGCTGTTTGCCCGCGACCAGCAACCGAACCAGAAGGCGGCCTATGAGCGATCTTAGCAGCCTCGACCCCGGCGCCATCCGGCTCGCCAAGGTCACGCCGGTCCCGACCAAGCAGGACTGGGACTTCGACGGTCTGCGCCGCGCCTATGACGCGATCGAGAAGATCGCGCTGAAGGAGCTGAAGCTCGACGTCTATCCCAACCAGATCGAGGTCATCACCTTCGAGCAGATGCTCGACGCCTATTCGTCGATCGGCATGCCGCTGATGTACAAGCACTGGTCGTTCGGCAAGCATTTCGCCCGCGACGAGACGCTGTACCGGCACGGGTTGCGCAACCTCGCCTATGAGATCGTCATCAACTCCAACCCCTGCATCGCCTATCTGATGGAAGAGAATTCCATGATGATGCAGACGCTGGTGACCGCCCACGCCGCCTTCGGCCACAACCATTTCTTCAAGAACAACAACCTGTTCAAGCAATGGACCGACGCCGACGGCATCCTGGATTATCTGGAATTCGCCAAGGCCTATATCGCCCGCTGCGAGGACCGGTACGGCGAGGACGCGGTCGAGCAGATGCTGGACGCGGCCCATGCGCTGATGCCGCAGGGCGTCAACCGCTACCCCAGGCGCAAGCTCCACTCGCTGAAAGAGGAAGAGGAGCGCGCCCGCGAGCGGCGGGCCGAGCAGGAGCGGTCCTATAACGAGCTGTGGCGGACCGTCCCCTCGGTCGCCAAATCCCGCCGCGCCACCACCGAGTCCGAGCGCCGGCAGCTCTTGGGCCTGCCGGAGGAGAACATCCTCTATTTCCTCGAGAAGAAAGCGCCGCTGCTCAAGACCTGGCAGCGCGAGATCCTGCGCATCGTCCGCCATGTGGCGCAGTATTTCTACCCGCAGAAGCAGACTAAGATGATGAACGAGGGCTGCGCCACCTTCGTGCATTATTTCATCATGAACCGGCTGCATCAGACCGGCTTCCTGGATGACGGGGCGATGATCGAGTTCTTCCAGTCGCACACCGGCGCGGTGTTCCAGCCCGATTTCGACCATCGCGGCTATGGCGGCATCAACCCCTATGCGCTGGGCTTCGGCATGATGCAGGACATCAAGCGGGTGTGCGAAAACCCGACCGAGGAGGACCGGCACTGGCTGCCCGGGATCGCCGGCTCCAAGGACTGGGTGAACGTGCTGAAGGAAGGCTGGGCCGATCACCGGGACGAGAGCTTCATCCGGCAATATATGAGCCCGCAGTTGATCCGCGACATGAAGTTCTTCGACCTGCATGACGACGGCAAGTCGGACCTGCTGGTCAAGGCGATCCACAACGAGCGCGGCTATCAGACCATCCGCACCAAACTGGCCGACCAGCATGACGTGGTCCAGAACGAGCCGGAGATCGAGGTCGTCGATGTCGACCTGGACGGCGACCGCAAGCTGATGCTGCAGCACCGCGTCTATAACGGCATCCTGACCGCCGAGAAGGACACCGGGCAGGTGCTGCAGCACCTGGCGGATCTATGGGGCTATGAGGTCATGCTGACCGAGATCGAGGCCCAGTCCGACACGGTGCTGAAGCAGCACACGATCGGCCCGGCGCGGGGGCTGCTGGTCGCTTAGGGCAGTATCAAATTAGGTTGAATCAGATAACCCACTCCGGTCATTGCGAGCGTAGCGAAGCAATCCAGGGCCTTACCGGGAAGTGCCGGGCTAACGGCCCTGGATTGCTTCGTCGCCGCGCTCCTCGCAATGACGTTTAGGTGAGTGAACCTAAGCTCATATAATGCTCTAGAATCTAAGGGCTGATCTCGACGATCACCGGGTGGCCGGACAGGGTCACGCTGACCGTCGACGCGCTGGTACGGGGCTGGGTGGCGACCGTACCGGTCAGGGGATCGTAGACCCTGATCGTTTGGGCGGCCTTGGGCAGGGTGACGGTGACGCTATGGGCGGCGCCGGTTTCGTTCCAGAGGGCGAGATCGAAGGCACCGGTCGATTTGCGCATCAGCACCGCATAGTCCGTACTGGTCGTGCCCGACAGGCTATAGGTCAGCGAGCCGGAAAGCGGGACGCCGGTGTCGGCCAGGATCGTCGTCAGATTGTGGAGCGCCTTGCCGGCGGGCTTGGGCGAGCCGTCCGAATTCATCAGGCCGTATTTCCGCGCGGACTCGTCGAACAGGGCGTAGAAGTACATTTTGACGTCGCCGTCCTTGATGCCGTCGAACACCGCGTCGAGCATGTAGCGCGCTGCGGTGTTTGCATCCACGGTCGCCGTGTCCCAGCCGATTTCCGTCGTGATCACCGGCCGCGACGAGGCCGCCAGCTTCGCATCGGCATTCAGCCGCTTTATCGTCGCATCCGGCAACTGGGTGCTGCCGGGATAGGTATGCGCATTGGCATAATTGGCATAGGCCGACAGGTCGCCGACCTTGTCGTAATTGCCTTGCCAGTTGTTCGTGGCCGTCCAGCCGGCGCCGAAACTCATATTGATCACCGGCAGGCCCAGCCCGTGCCCGGTCGAATAGACCTGCTTTTGGAAGCTGGCCGTCCAGGCGATCGAATTGCCCGAGGCAAGCGCCGGGGTCGTGTCGTTTTCATCGCCACCCTCGACAAAATTCAGCAGGCCCTTGCTCGCCAACGACGGAACGAAGGTGAGATCGGCCGTATCCTGGGCCGTGCTTCCCCTGACCATATAGTCATCGAATTTGGCGCCGGTGGCGGCAGCGACCTGCGACCAGAGCGCCAGGTCCCAGGAGTGCTGGTAGCAATCCCGAAGATTCTTGACCCCCAGATAATTGATCGCCGCCGCGGTGACGGTGAGGTCCTGATAGCCGTAATTGAAGGAATCGAGGTGCGTGTTCACCCCGATCGTGTGCAGAACGGCGCTGACGCCGATTGCCGCGACGGTTGCGAAGGCCAAGTGCGATCCCTCCGGTTACTGGATGATTTCGGCGATGACCGGATGGTCGGCCACAAGAAAACTGACCGTGCCGGCGGACGATTGGGTCGCGATCGCCGTGGTGCCGGCCATCGGGTCATAGATCGAGACGCGTTGCGCGGCCGCCGGAAGGGTCAAGGTGACCGTGTGGGCCACGTCGTATTCGTTCCAGACGGCGAGCTCGAAGGCTCCGGTCGATTTCCGCATGAGCAGGCTATAGTCGTTGGCGGCCGTGCCGGACAGGCTGTAGGTCAGCGACCCGGCAAGCGGGGCGCCGGTGTCGGCCAGGATCGCCGTCAGGTTGTGGAGCGCCAGCCCGGCGGGCTTGGGCGAGCCGTCCGAATTCATCAGGCCGTATTTCCCCGCGCCATCGTCGAACAGGGCGTAGAAGTACATTTTGACGTCGCCGTCCTTGATGCCGTCGAACACCGCATCGAGCGCGAAGCGGGCCGCGCTCGTCGCGTCGAACTTGGCGGTATCCCAGCCGATTTCCGTCGTGATCGCCGGCCGCGACCAGGCCGCCAGAAGCGCATCGGCGTTCAGCGCCTTGATCGCCTTGTCGGTTACCTGGCCGACATTGGGATAGGTGTGCGCGTTCCCATAATCGGCATAGGCCGACAGGTCGCCGACCTTGTCGTAATCGCCGTGCCAGTTATTCGTGGCCGTCCAGCCCGCGCCGAAGCTCATATTGATGACCGGCAGGCCCAGCCCGTGGCCGGACGCGTGGACCTGTTGCTGGAAGGCAGCGGTCCAGGCGATCGAATTGCCCGCGGCGAGCGCAGGGGCCGTGTCGTTTTCATCGCCGCCCTCGACGTAATTGAGCAGGCCCTGCGCGGCCACCGACGGAACGAAGCCAAGATCGGCCACATCCCCCGCCATGCTTCCACGCCCCATATAATCGTCGAACTTGGCGCCGGTGGCGGCCGCGACCTGCGTCCAGAGCGCCATATCCCAGGAATGCCGGTAGCAATCGCGGAGATTCTTGATGCCCAGATAATTGATCGCCGCCGAAGTCACAGTGAGGTTTTGATACCCGTAATTGAAGGAATCGAGGTGCGTGTTCACCCCGATCGTATTGAGTACGGCGCCGACGCTCAACGCCGCGACAGTCGCGAAGCCCATGATCGATCCCTCGTCCAAGTCCAACCAATGGCGCGACTTTTGTCTTCGCCCAGTTAAGGCAAGGTTATCAATCAACAGGGAGTCAAAGTAATAAGGGATTCTACCTAATACAATCAAGTCCAGGCAAAATTCCAAACAATTGAATCCAATATTTCATAGATTCCATAACTGCGATTGATTCAATTAATTTTTTTCATCTTGGATATTTTCCGGTCCCTCATCACAGATCGTGATGGAACCAGTGCGGCCGGCGGCGTTCGAGCCAATGGAGGCAGCGGTCGGTCAGCCGCCGCAGCGCCGGCACGTCCTCGGCCAGCAGCACCAGCCCGACCGGCAGCATCCACAGTCCCAGCACCGGCAGGATGGCGAACACCCCGCCGATCATG
>CAZNNJ010000148.1:0-9746 GCA_964574305.1 uncultured Rhodospirillales bacterium
TGAGCCAGATTGCGGAGATGGCTTCGCGCTAAACCTCCTTTCCATTTCCGTGACATCGTGAAGTTGAATTGGCGTTCGCTCCTTCGCCTGCCTCCTGAAAGGAGCTTTTCCCGGATCTCTCCCGACGCTTGCCTTCCAATCGGGTTAGCGAATGGAATTCGGCCCTAACCGCGCCCCAAAATTTCGGAACAGCTGAGCGACAAAGAACATTGAAACGGTTGCTTCCCATGAACATACGGCGGCGAACGATGGGCGTCAATAGAAATAGTACGATATCGTTTATTTTATCACATTGGCGAGGTGGGAGGCCTAAAAAGCACCTTCTGGCGGCGCACACCCAAGCGCCCGATGGACGCACCATCGATAGCGCCAAAACTTCAGCTTCTGCCTGAGATTTTTGGCTAGTTCGGCGATCCGTAAAATGTGAGCCCCAGATGGTTCGCAGTAAGCTGCCGCCCCCTCGCGCCTTATGCAGGCGACAGGGTAAGTACGATATCGTTCATTTTCTGGTGAGATGGGCCGATGACTCGTTTTCTAATTATGTCATTACCCTCTTAAGGTCACGATGGACGTGGTCAAGCAGGCAGTCGCCGATGTCGGCGTGAGACTGTTGCAGCAATCCGGCACGAAGGTCCCCGCGCAGGGGAACGATACGCCCTCGATCAGCTTAAGGCCGCGGTCAACTACGTCCGCGGAAGGATCGTGGCCGGCTCGAACGCGGACGAGATTCCGATATCCGTCATATCAGTCCTCGATCCTTGTCTCATGGCGAAGACCCGATCGATGCTAGAGACGCTAAACTCAGAAGTCCCGGATAGGGTTTGTCCCGTCCCACTGGCGGGCGGCTGCCTTCATGTACTCCTGGTGTGCCCTCACCTCTGGCGAGGGCGAAAACAGCTCCAGGATGGTGCCTGGACCGCCCTTGGTATCGACGTAGGCATAGGCGCTGGCCCCCGCCTGACCGCATTGGAGCAATTCGGCGCCCGCTTCAACGCAAGAGGCGATTGCGGCGTCGAGATCGTTGACCTGCACGCAGATGTGATGGAGCCCTTCGCCGTTCGCCTCACGCCAATCCTGATAGATCGAGGGCGCAGAATTGTGTTGCTCGATGATTTCAATCTGGAAGTGGCCCCAATAGGCGATCATTAGGGTGAAGTCGGCCTCGCACGGTTGGCCCCGATAGGTATGGCTATCCAACGTGCGCTGCGCATGTGCCACCTTGAAGAATGGCCCGACTCCCATGGCTTCGGTCCAATAGGCGATCGTAGCCTCGACATCCGCCGGCACAAACGCCAGTTGCATGACGTCGCCAAGCAACCGGATCAATTCCTTTTTCATTGTAGAGTCTCCTTCAGCCAACCTCGGCCTTCAAAACGGAAAAGGCGTCGAAGTAGAATTTGAATTGCGCTCGTATCTCGTCGGTTGCGACTGCTATGACCCTAGCATCGTGAAGCCGCCATCCACGGCCAGCGTCTGCCCGGTAATGAAATGGGAGGCGTCGCTGGCGAGGAAAACCAGCGCAGGAGCAATATCGTCGAGCGCATCGCCCATCTTGCCGCCCAGCGGGATCAGCTGCTGGAGATTGGCTTCCATCATCGCAATGGCCGCCGGGTCCATGTTGGCGCGCATACGCTGCGCCGGTGCGGTCTCGGCGACAGGCGCTAGCGCATTGACGCGCACCCGGTGGCGGCCCCATTCCAGTGCGACGCTGCGCGTCCAGGCCATGACGGCGCCACGGGTGGCCGCGTACGCGGCGTTGCCGGCAAAGCCGCGTACGCCCTCGCAGGAACCCATATTGACGATCGATCCGCCGCGCTGGCGCATGTGGCGGAACGCTGCTTGGTTGGTGAACAGGGTCGCCTTACCGTTCAGCGCGAACATGTTCTCCCAGTATTCCTCGCTGATCTGATCCGCCGGACAGCTGCCATGCAGGCCCGCCGCCTGGATCAGCACATCCAACCCGCCGAGCGTCGCCGCGAAATCGTCGAATACGCGATCGACTGACGCCTTACTGGCGATGTCGCACTTGGCGCTTGCCACCACCCCGGCCGGCAGCTTGGGTTCAACCGAGTTGTAGCTGCAAGCGACTTTCGCACCCTCTTTCACGAAGGCTTTCACCGCCGCCGCACCGATTCCGCCGGCAGCGCCGGTGATGATCACTCGTTTTCCGTTCAGATTTGCCATGATTGCCTCACTTATTTCACTTCTTGCTTCATCGGGAACGCGCCGAAAATAGAAGCCTAAGCGCTTGCGCAGCCCGTCCGTCAGCAGGTGGGACCGCCCGACCTAACAATCTGGACGCCGCGGTTCTGCGTTCACGGACAGCCCAAGTGCTGTTCCACGAATTTGGCGAACTGCGTGCTCATCTCTCTATCCTCGGGGGAGGCACCACCGAAACCGCCGTGCGGCATTGCCTCCCAGACATGCAACTCGGCCGGGACGCCAGACTGCAGCAGCTTGCGGTGCATGCGCACCGTATCGGAAAGGAGTAGATCGCGCGTGCCAGCCTGCAGGAAAGCGGGCGGAAAACCCTTCTCGTAATCGGCAAACAGCGGCGAAAGATATGGGTCCGCCAAGTCGTGACCATCGGCGTAAAGAGCGACGAAAGCTTCGATCGTCGTTCCAAGGGTCTTATCGATGCCCAGATTCGCGCGAATCGTGTCGCCTTCTAACGTCAAGTCGAGCGCAGGTGTCATCATGCCTACCGCCCCGGGGAGTGGGAGGCCGAGATCGCGTATCTTCAACGTGATGGCAGCGGCCAGATTGCCGCCGGCCGATCCACCCGAGATCACGATCTTCCGTGGATCGTAGCTCTTGACGATCTCCCGATAGACAGCGACCCCTTCCTCAAGAGGCGCCGGGAACGGGTGATCGGGTGCCATCGCGTAATCAAGGGAAAAGGTCGTGCAGCCGAGGTTGACTGCATCGGCGGCCGCTTGTGCCATCGCGTATTTCCCGCCGAGAAAAACCCAGCCGCCACCATGAATCGTCAGATGCGCCCAATCGGAGTGCCGGATTTGATTGGGCGTTCCGAGGTGAACTTTCGCGCCAGTGATGTCACAAGTAGCGACCCTTGCGGGCATCGTCCGTAGGATCCGCTCAGCTATCGGCTCGTAGCCCTTGTCGACCACCGCTACAAACTGTCTCCATGCCGCCTTGTCGCCAACTGGCGGGTAATCGCTCGGCAGAGCTGGCGTTGCCAGGAATCCTTGTGCTTCCGTGCTGATCGATTTTGGAACCGGGATGATCCTTGGGCCCAGATGCAAGCTGCCTTCGGCTTCGATGACCGCCACCACTTCTTCCATTTCCCGGCTCCCCTCCCCCGAGGATTCCAGACCCATGCCATCCAATCGGCTTAGCGAACGGAGTTCGGCGCTAACCGCGCCCCTAAACTTGGGGGACGGTTGAGCGACAAGAAATTTAGACTGTCGCTTCCTGTGAACATACGGCCCACGAACAATGGACGTCAAGAGAAATAGTACGATATAGTTTATTTTATATACACACGACATGGCTATATAAAACGCAGCCTCCTACCACGCGCATTAACGCGCTCGATGGGCCCGCCATAAGGAGTGCCAAAACTTCAGCTTCTGCCATATTTTCCGCCGGATTCATCGGTCTAAGGAATGTGAGCCCCTGACGGTTCAGGTAAGCTGGCGCCACCTCACGCATTTTGCATCCGCCACAATCAGTACGATATCGTTTATTTAGGTTGACAAATCGAGGCTATTGTCTAATTTCTAATAATGTCATTCCCCTCTCGAGGTAACGATGGACGCGGTGAAGCAGCTGGTCGCCGAAAGGCCGGACTTTTTCTCCAACCGAACCGCCCACCTGGATAAGGCGATCAGGATCAACGACTTCATCTATGCGTCGCCAGGCACCTCCTACGCGTATCTGGTTTTGACCGATGAGGGTCGGATCGTGATCAACACGGGTCTGGGGTTCGAGGCGCCCATGCACAAAGCAGCCTTCGACGCGGTGTGTCCTGGCCCGACGCCGTACATCATCCTCAGTCAGGGCCATGTCGACCATGTCGGCGGCGTGAGGCTGTTTCGGGAAGCCGGCACGAAGGTCATCGCGCAGCGGAACAATGCCGCCTGTCAGCATGATGACCAACGGATCAGCGGGATCCGGCAGAAACAGGCTTCGATCTGGTTTAAGATTGAAGCCGCATTATTGCGCGATTCAGCGAGCGGGATGGTGCAGGACGTCCCGACGCCCGACATCCTCTTCGACGATCACTACAACCTCGAGGTGGGTGGACGGAAGATCGAGCTTTTGTCGGCGCCTGGAGAGACGATCGACAGCTGCGCGGTCTGGCTCCCGGATCATCGTATCGCCTTCACCGGAAACATATTTGGGCCGCTGTTTCCTCACTTCCCGAACTTCAACACCATCCGCGGCGATCGCTATCGGTTCGTCGAGCCCTATTTGGAATCCCTTCGCAGGATCAGAGCTCTTGAACCACAGATGCTGATCACGGGCCGCTATGATCCGATCGTGGGCACCCAACTCATTCGCGCCTGCTTCGATCGCCTCGAGGCCGCGGTCAGCTACGTCCACGAGAAGACCCTGGCCGGCATGAATGCGGGCGAGAGCATCTGGACTCTGATGCGGACCGTGCAGCTGCCCGATGAACTGTTCGTCGGCCAGGGCTACGGCAAAGTGAGCTGGGCAGTTCGGACCATCTGGGAATCCTACATGGGCTGGTTCAAAGCCCAGGCCACGAGCGAACTCTATCCAACCCAGCCGCGCGACGTTTTCGCCGACCTGGTCGCACTCGCCGGCATCGACTCCGTCGTAAGCCGCGGCCGGCAGAAACTGGAAGGCGATGACCCCGAAGCAGCGTGTCTGATTGCCGACGCAGCGCTCACGCATTCGCCAAAGCATCGCGGCGCCTTAATGCTGGCGCGAGACGTTCACCATGCATTGTTGGATCGATCCGGCGCTAGCAACTTTTGGGAGACCGGCTGGCTTAGGGACCGCCTCGCGCGGATCGACGCAGATCTGGCCGGCACTTCGAAATAGCGACTCCGATGACGCAGACAGCAGCAAGCCGAACGATGAAGCGCGAGATCGAGATCGACGATCTGTGTCAGCCAAAGCTGAACGATATCCAAATAGCGGCGCTCGCCTACTGCGACGCAAATCCGGTCGAGCTGAGCGAAACCACGGTGCTCGACGAGGCGCGCCGTAGGACCGGCCTTTCGGATTTCGGTCCCGACGATTTCCGCGAGCGCCTCAGGATACTGCTTGCCGAATGGAACGGCGACGCCGAGCTTACTAATTTGCACCGCAGGACCGTCTGGAGCTATCTCACCCGCTACGCGGCTAACCGCCTCCTCATCCAGGAGACTCTGCGGCAGAGCCCGCGCATCCATGATGAGAAGATCGATCGTCCGATCATCGTGGCCGGCTTGCCCCGCTCTGGAACTACGCACCTCGTCAATCTTCTCGCGGCCGATCCGCGCCTGCGCTCCCTGCCGCTCTGGGAGTCCTATGAGCCCCTGCCGCTGCCCCACGAAGAAAAGACAATCGATGGTGTGGATCCGCGCTATGCGCGTTGTGCCGAAGCCTGGGAGCAGATGCAAACCGTAATGCCCCTCCTCGCGGCTATGCACCCGATGAACCCGGGCCATGTGCATGAAGATCTTGAGCTCATGGGGCCGGATTTCGCTTCGTACAATTTCGAATGGATTTCGGTCAGCCCCACCTGGCGCAACCACTACTACGCGACGGACCAAGCGCCGCACTACGAATACCTCAAAACGACGCTCAAAATTCTTCAGGCAGTCAGGGGGCCGAAGCGGTGGGTTCTTAAATGCCCTCAGCATCTCGAACAGTTGCCTCTACTCCGCAAAATATTTCCCGACGCAATTCTCGCGATCACCCATCGCGATCCAGTCGCGGTGATCCAGTCGGCAGTGACGATGATTGCCTATCACCAACGGATGTCACGCGCTCGGGTCGATCCAGAGAGCCTGATCCAATACTGGAGTGATAGGATCGAGCACCTTCTGCGAGCTTGCGTCCGGGACCGCGCTGTCTGGCCAAAAAGTCAGAGCGTCGACGTCTATTTCAAGGAATTCATGGCGGACGATTTCGGCATGGCGGAGCGGATCCTCGCCATGGCTGACCTCCCGCTTGACGATGAAGCTCGTCGTCGCATCGAGGAGTTTATCAACGACCATCCGCGCGGAAAGGACGGACAGGTCATCTATCACCTTGAGCGCGATTTTGGCGTTAGCCCCGAAAGACTGCGTGAGCGCTTCCGGTTCTACTTCGAGGCATTCCCGGTCTCCCCAGAAGTGAGATAGAGGACACAAACACGGAGACACACCTCTTCCGCGCAATGGTGCCGTGCAGTCACAAACCATCTTCGATGCAATGCAGGATGGATGGCAATCTATATCACGCTGGCCCGTGCCGAATACCCAGAATTGCGGGGAAAAACATCAATCAACATTGGAGTGGCGCAGATGAAATTCTGGCAGATGGTCAACTGGATGGAGACCGATCAACTCATAGAGCTTGCCAGGTTCGCAGAAGAACTGGGATTCGAAGGGGTCATGAACGCGGATCATGCGGTCTATCCAGAGTTGGTCGTCGCGCCTTATCCTTACTCCGCCGATGGCAAGGCGCCGATGGATCCGGACTGGTCCTATCCGGACTGCTGGGTAACGATCGGGGCAATGGCTGCGGCTACCAAGCGCCTAAAATTCAGTACTTCGGTATATATCCTGCCGCTGCGCAGCCCATTTGAGGTCGCGAAGGCGACCGGCTCGCTCGCCATCCTGAGTAACAACCGTTTCATCCTCGGCCCGGCCATCGGGCGGATGAAGGACGAGTTTGACATTTACGGAGTCGATTTCCGCACGCGCGGCCGTCGCACGGACGAGATGATCGAGGTCATTCGCAAACTCTGGACCGGCGACATGGTCGAACATCACGGAGAATTCTACGATTTTCCCCGGCTGCGCATTACGCCTGGTCCAGATCGGACGGTCCCGATTTTCCTGGGGGGCAGCTCGGGTCCGGCACTGCGCCGGGTCGCGCGGCTTGCCGACGGTTTCATCGGCGCCGGCAACGCGCCCGAAGAAGTGCCGGCGCTGCTTGCCGAACTCAACCGCCTGCGCAAAGAGGCCGGGCGCGACCATCTGCCGTTCGAAACGGTGATCGGCCTCACGCCTCTGCCCGATATCGATACGTTCCGCCGTCTCGAAGAGGCGGGGATGACCGCAGGCGTGGCCCCTCCGTTCTATTTCGAGCTCGGGCTGCGCTCGACACTGGATGACAAAATGCGCGTCATGGAGCGTTTCGCGCGAGATTTCATCGTCCCGCTCTCCTGAGTAGCGAGGAAGACACCCAGCGATGCGCGCACTCGTTCGGAAGCAGATCCCGGTCGCTGCCACGCCCGACGAATAGGACGTCGCGTTCATCGGAGTCGTGGAGATCAGGGTGAATCCGAACGGGCTTCCGGCGTCTCCATCATCGGTCGACGCCTCCCTGCTCAGGCTTGAATGCGCAGCGGTCCCGACCCGCGCGCGGGCCATTCCCGCCATCAACAACGAGCGCCGTAGTCGTAAGGCAACCTGCGGCGGCGGATTCACATCATGATCGTGAAACCGCCATCGACCGGAAGCGTCTGGCCTGTGACGAAGCTTGCAAGACTGCTGGTCAAGAACAGAACCGGCCCCGCAATGTCCTCGGGAACGCCTAGACGTGCCATCGGCGTACGCGCCAACGTCGCCTCGCTCCAAGCGGGGTCTTCGAAGGCGATGGCGGTCATGCGGCTCTCGGTCAAGCCGGCAGCCACAGCGTTGACTCGGATGTTCCGCTTGGCGAGCCTGATCGCAAGCGTCTTGGTCAGCTGGACCAATCCGCCTTTGGCGGCACCGTAGCCCGGCGTCAACTCCATACCGAAATAGGAGTTCATTGAAGCGACGCCGATGACTGACGCCCCTCCGACCAGCGTGCTCATCGCAAGCTTGTCGGCGCACGCGCACGTCATGCGAAAGACGCTGATGAGCAGCATTTGGACTGAACGTTCGAACACGTCGAAATCATATTCGTCCAGGCCGATCGACGCGAGCGCGATGCCCGCATTGTTGATCAGGATGTCGAGGCGTGGAACGCTGTCCGCAACTCGATCTATGTCGGCATTGTTCTCGACATTGAGTTGGAGATAGCGATAGCTGCTGAGATCCGCGTCGTAATCCGTTGCCGACGGTCGGGTGCCCGTGATGGTCACATTGGCGCCAGCCTCTCGATAGGCTGCGGCAATCGCAGCCCCGATGCCGCTTGTGCCGCCGGTGACCAGAACCTCGGCGCCGGAATAGTCAAACTTTGCGTTTGGGCTCTGACGCTGGCGCGGCACAGAATTGCTCGACATGTACCTCTCCAAAGGAACGTTGACTACCTCATTATTCGATACCGTCAGCCTTCGAAGAAGGGCGGGCCCGGTGGCTGTCGCGAACGGCTGCATTCGCGAGTGAAGTGGCTCGCGGCGCACGTCACCTAGTCGGGTTTGATCGGCGCGACAGAAAACGAACGATACCGTTCTTTAATGCGCCGCAAAGTCCATTTCGAGTCCACGGCTGATCCCGTCCCATGTGCGTGAAGCCGCGGCACCCGAAGCGAATGTTTTCACGGCTAACGGTGTTGCCTCGATGAACTCGAAGAGCATTGCCGGTTCGTCCGGCGCCTGAAAATAGGCAATCCGGGTCGGTCCGTCAGCTTCACCTTCGACAAGCAGCTGCAGCCCGTCCGCGCGAGCGCGCTCGGTCGCGGTTGCGATATCCTCGACGAGCCAGGCGATGTGATGCATTCCCACACGGACATGCCCGTTCTCATCATGATAGGGCGATGGCCCAGTGCCGTGTGGACGGATGATCTCGATCTGCACGTCATTCTGAAAGGAAAAAGCGCCATCGAACTTTATCGTGGCCGGAGCACCGCAATAGGAACCGACGAGCGTCAGGTTGCGGAACACATCCCAAGGACCCAATCCCGCTATCCGCTCCCACTGTGCGACCGCAGCTTCGAGATCCTCGGTTAGCCAAGCAATCTGGCGTATCGGTCCGAGCGCCGCGATCAAGCCATCATGCGACATTGCACCTGGCTTTTGGGTGTCACCCGACTTAACGACGACGGGATCTGGTTGGGATGTCATTGGCTTACCTTTCGTTTGCTCGTGTCCGCGTCGGACGAGGAAAAAATGGGGCCGATCAAACAGACGGATCGGCAACATGCCGGCTGATCATGCGGTCGCCCTGTATTCGGCGGCCGGGAGCGTCACGAGCGTTCGGACCGGCCACAGGCGGTTCGATCCGATCGATCCGCACGTCACCGGGGCCATGGAGGCGACCCGAGGCATAGAAACGCTCACGGCCGTGCGCCCTGCCCGCTTGCCTGTGCTGCCTGCCGCCCCGCCATCCGTCCGAAAAAACTACCGTCAGCAAGGCTCATTCCCGAGCTGTAGCCGTGGCCCCAACGCGGCAGCCCGGATGTGGCACGGCCGGCAGCATAAAGCCCCGGTATCGGTTGCCCATCCCGGTCCAGTACTTCGCCGGTCGATCGTGTGTTCAGGCCTCCGAGGGTGAAGAAGGAGAAAAGGCTGTTACGGAAGTTCAGCTCGAGCGCGGCGAACGGCGCCTCGTTCAGTACTGTCAGCCATTCCGATGCCTTGTGGAAGATTGGGTCGTGGCCCTCGGCCGCATAGCGGTTGAAGGTGTGCATCG
>CAZNNJ010000149.1:0-9702 GCA_964574305.1 uncultured Rhodospirillales bacterium
CGGGACTATGCGTCGTGGAACCAGGGATGATCCTCGCCGGTTGATGGCTAAGGGCTTGGCTTGGCGGGCTTTCCGGCTCATGCTAGACAGCCTCGTCACGAATTCCGGATCGTCTGCCGTCCATGCCCGAGGCCTTCGCCGAACTGCCTGAAGTTGAACGCGTTGCCCTGACCCTGACCGCGAAGGCGCGGGGCGTTCCCCTGGTCGAGCGCTGGCGCGAGCTTGAGCTTTCCACCAGCAAGGCCTGGTTCCACCGCTCCCGCCGGGCGGCGAAGTGGCTGGAGGATGCGGGTTCGGTCGCCGATCTCGGCTGCGGGCATATGCTGTTCGAGAGCTGCCTGCGGTCGGACCAGACCTATATTCCGGTCGATTTCCTGGCCCGGGACGACCGCACCGTGGTCGTCGACTTCAACCGGGAGCCGCTGCCGAAACTCGCCGCGACCCATTTCGTGGCGCTCGGCCTGTTCGAATATCTTTACGATCTCGAAGGTTTCCTGCGGTCACTGCGCAGCGGCTTCGAGGCCGGCGTCGCCTCGTTCTACACAAAGCGGCCGGAGGTTCCTCAGGCGCGGCGCCTGTCGAACGGCTGGGTCAACCACCAGTCCGATGAGGAGTTCCGCCGATTGCTGGGCGACGCGGGGTTCACGATAAGCCAGGAATTCGAGTTTCAGCCGGCCCATTTCCTCTTCCGTCTCGACTGATCACCGGAACCCATGGCGCCAAGCGAAACCGAAGCCGGTGCGGCCGGCGGCGACCGATACGCCCTGCTGACCTATCGGACGCCCAATCTCGGCGATGAGGTGCAGTCGATCGCGGCGGCGCAGTTCCTGCCGGCGATCGATCTTAGGATCGATCGCGACCGGCTCGACGCGCTGCCCCCAGGGGCGGCCCCGGGTGCCAACGGGCGCTTCAAGACCATCCTGAACGGCTGGCACAACCACGCGCCTGAGCGTTGGCCGCCGGGCCCGTTCCTCGACCCGCTGCTGACCTCGATCCACATTACCCAGGAGGTCTTCCCCGCCAATGAAGGGGGGCTGAGGCCGTCCGATATCCTGCTCCGCGGTGCCGGCCTGGATTATTTGCGCGCGCATGGGCCGGTCGGCGCGCGCGACATCTGGACCTGCGACCTGCTGCGGAGGCACGGGGTCGCCTCATTCTTCTCGGGCTGCATGACCCTGACGCTCGGCGGCGCGGCCGAGGCGCGACGGGATTATGTCTGTGCCGTCGACCTGGCGCCGCCGTTGCTGCGCCAGCTGCGCCAGAAGGTCGAGGGCCGGCTGGTGGTGCGGACTCACCACCACCCGTCGCCGCCGGCCTTCGGCGAGCGCGCCTTCACCGCCAGGCAGCAGCTCAGCCTTTATTCCCAGGCCCGATGCGTGGTGACTACGCGGCTGCATTGCGCGCTGCCCTGCCTGGCCATGGGCACGCCGGTTTTGTTCATCGACACGGCGAAGGATCCGTATCGCTTCAGCGGCTTGATCGATTTCCTCCACGCCTGCCCGGCCCAGGATTTCCTGGACGGGACTGTCGCGTTCGACCCGCAGAACCCGCCGCCCAACAAGGATGCCCACATTCCCTACCGCGCCGCCCTGATCGATGCGGCATGCCGCTTTACCGGCATCGGCTCCGCGCCGCGTCATCCGTTCATTCCCGAACCGGTCACCGACCGCATGCTTGACGAGACCCTTCCGTCAGCGGCGGCGCCGTCCATCGAGGTCGCGGCCGATACAGCGTTCCGCGGCGTCTTCCACGCCGGCCGTAACTATACCCACGACTCCCGCCCAGACTTTTTCCGCGACGTCGCGCGTGTCCATGAACGGGCGGGAGACCGGGCCGAGGCCGAGCGGCTGCTGCGAATCGCGCTTCAGGAACGGCCGAACGGCGCCGTCATCAAGGAGCGGCTCAAGGCCCTCGAAGACCTGCGGCTTGCCGCGCCGGACGCGAAGCCGGATGCGCCGGCTGCCGGTTCCACCGTTCCCCGGCGGATCGTGTCCGCCGTCCGCGACAGGCGCTGCACCTATCTGTCCCAGGCCCGGCTTGAAAGCCTGATCGAGCAGGCGACGCGAGTTAAGGCGCGGGGCGTTTCGGGCAATTTCGCCGAATTCGGGATCGGCCTCGGCGGGTCCGGAATCTGCATCACGGCGCAGCTGGACGGGGCGCGGCAATATTGGGGATTCGATGTCTTCGGCATGATCCCGCCCCCGTCGGACTCCGACGGCGATGCGGCGCGGAAGCGTTATGAGGTCATCGCCTCGGGCCAGTCCAAGGGGATCGGCGACGATCAATATTACGGCTATGTTCCCGACCTCTACGACAAGGTCGCCGGCTCATTCGCCGAATTCGGGCTGCCGGTCGATGGGCGCACGATCAACCTGGTGCCGGGGTTGTTCGGGGAAACGCTGCCGCACCATCTCGATTTCCCGGTCGCCTTCGCCCATGTCGATTGCGACTGGTACGACCATGTCCAATTCTGCCTGAACGCGCTCAAAGATCGGGTTCCGCGCTACGGCGTCATCGTGGTGGACGACTACAACGACTGGCCGGGCTGCCGGCAGGCGGTCGACGAGTTCCTGGCGGAGAACGGCAATATGGTGCTCGAGATCGCGCACACGCACGCGGTCATCTTAAAGACCTGAAATCTCCCGCGCCGCCTCCGCCAATCCGGGCCGCGCAAGCGTCGACAGATACGCCGCACGCATCCGCGCCGTCTCCAACGTCAGCTCGCGGTGGGTCGAGACCCAGAAGTCGCCCTTGGCGATGCCGGCGAGGATGCGCTCGGCCGCTTCGGCCGGCTGCATTCCGGCCGCCAGCATGTCCCTCATCGCGGCGCGATGATGCCGCTCGGCCGCGCCGGCGCCCTTGGCGTCGTCGAAGATGGCTGTCGAGACCGGGCCGGGCATGACTGCGGAGACATGGATCGGGGCCTTCTGCATCCGCATCTCAAGATATAGCCCCTCGGTGTAGGACAGCACCGCGTGCTTGCTGCAGATATAGGGCGTCTCGACCGGGAAGATCGAGAGCCCACCGACCGAGGCGACATTGGCAATATAGGCCGGCAGCCTACGCTCCAGCATGCGCGGGGCGAAGGCGCGCACGCCGCTGACCACGCCCAGCACATTGATCCTGAAGGTCCGCTCCCACAGGTCCGCCGGAATGTCCCAGACCAGGCCCATCGTCTCGACCCCGGCATTGTTGATCAGCAGGCGGACGTCGCCGAAGGCCGCATGGGTCCGCGCCGCCAGCCGGTCCAGCGCTCGCGGATCGGCCACATCCGTCTGGATCGCGAGTGCGGTGCCGCTCGAGGCATCGATCGCGCTCGCCACCCGGTCGATGCGGCGGAGATCGATGTCGGCCAGCACCACCTTCATGCCGATAGAGGCGGCCTTGTGCGCCAGTGCCTCGCCGATACCGCTGCCGGCGCCGGTGATGACGGCGACGCCTCCTTTCAGGGTCTCCAAGCTCAGCGCTCGTTCGGAACCCCGAAATAGTCCTGGTAGCGCTTGTATTTGGCCCGCTCGGAAATCGCGATCGGGTCGTCCGCCTCTGTCTTCTTGTATTTCTGGCTGTTGCCGTGGGTGCTCCTGTGACGTGCCTGGAGATGGTCGTTCATCGCCTTGAACACGGCCGGATCGATGTCGAGGCCGAGGTCGCGATAGATCTTCTCCGTCATCCCCAGCGGGTCTTCCATGTACCTTGCATAGATGAAGTTGGAGAAATGCCCTTTCTTCAGGATGCCGCTCTCGATCCAGCTGATCACCCGGTCCCACAAGGCGGCGCGCTCGTCGGCCAGCAGCCACTCATCCAGCACCCCGCCGCTCCACGGATCGTCCGTACGCCAATAGAGGATTATCCCCAGCACGTTCGCCACCGAATCGCCGGAGGCGATCGGGTCGCGGTGGGCGATGATGAACTTGGCGTCCGGGTAGATTTCGATCAGCTCGGGAATGCGCGGCAAATGCGTCGGATTCTTCAACAGCCAGTGCTTTTCCTTATACTTCCACTGTAAGAGCTTCAGCGTCCTCCTGTGCCACTCGAAATGCTCGCGGCAGTCCTGCTCGGCGAAATATTTTTCGTAAGACGGGACAGAGAAGGCAGTGGCCCAGACCTCCGACAGGAAGCATGGATAGGTAAACTCGATATCCTCGACCGGCAGGTTGCCGCCCCAGGCATGCATCGTCGCCCATTCCGGTGAGGCCTCATGGACCACGTCGGCAAGGTCCTGCGCCTTCTGGATGCGCGGATCGGTGTGATAGGTCGCCTTCTCCGGCACCGGCACCGGGAACAGCGACTCCCATTTGGTGACCGAGCGGAATTGCGGGTCGTGCGACAGCACCTCCTGCAGGATGGTGGTGCCCGACCGGCCGAAGCCGACGATGAACACCGGCTCCTTGATCGCCTCGTCCTCGATCTCCGGGTGCTTTCGGTATTCCTCTTCGATCCTGAGGCGGGCTTCGAGATAGATGAGGAAGTCGGATCGGGTCAGCAGCCGGCCGAATGGGGTCAGCTTGGCCTCGGCCTCGATGCATTCCAGCAGCTTGCGAAAATGCTTTTCCCAGCGATTGTCGGCACCGAAGTTGGAGAGGCCGGTATTGCGCCTAGCCTCGTCCATCAGCGATTCCGGCGCCAGCGAGATGACGCTCGTGATGTCCATCATCTGGCCGATCCGATTGAACGTCGCCAGCCACTCCGGCCGGGGCGGCGGCGTCCATGTCTTGCGCCGGTCCAATGCCTCGTCCATGCCGATCCTCCCAGAAAATCCCTTATCGCAACGCTAGTTGTCGCCCCGCCCAAATGCGACGGACATTTCCGCGCATTATGGCCGACATTTCTGCTCGGATCAGTTGATGGCGGAAAGCGGCTCGCTCTTGCCCGCCACCTCCCGGTAATGGGCCGGGGTCATGCCCTTCCAGGATTTGAAGGCGCGGGTGAAGGCCTTGGACGAGCTGAAATCGAGATGGGCCGCCAGCTCGTCGATCGAGAGCGCCGAGCGGTCGAGATATTGCAGCGCCAGCTCCATCCGTGCCTGCTCCTTGATGGCGCGGATCGAGCTCTTCTCGTCATCCAGCCGCCGGCGCAGCGTCGCGCTCGAAATGCCCAGCGCCGAGGCCAGCGCCGCGGTGGTGGGGAGCGCCTGGCCGCGATAGAGCATGGTCTTGTAGTGCGCCCTGACCGTATCAGCCCAGCATTGCTTCTCCTCTCGGGGAAGGGAGCTGTCGAACGGGAAGTATTTCAGGAATTCGACCAGGTCGAGATGGTTGCGGACGATCGGCCGCGACAGCTGGTCGGCCGCGAAGCGCATCTCATGGCGGGCGCAGCCGAACTTCAGCTCGCTATAGGGCGACAGCAGCCTGGCCTCGGACTGCCGCGACGGATCGAAATCGGTGAAGAATGCGACGTCGCGCAGATCGTCGCCGATCAGCCAGCCGAACAGGCGATGGAAGACGGCGAAGGCGTTCAGCTGGAAGATGAACTCCCAGTCCGGTTCGGCCGGGAACATGGTGAATGCGACGATCGCGGTGTCGCCCTCGCGATAGAGTTCGAGGCAGCCCTGGCTGTCGTTCAGCAAATGCAGGAAATCCACCTGCCGGACGATCGCCTCCTCCAGCGTGCTGCATTGCAGGCAGCCATAGCACATCAGGTCGAAATCGAGCCGCCCCATGATCTGGCGGTTGTCGCGGCTGAAGGCGTCGGTCGCGGCCAGAAGGCAGGTGCGCACGATGGTCGAGAAATGCGGCCGGTTCAGCGACAGGATCTTGCCGGATTCGACGTCGCTCAAGGTGAAGGACAGGTTGCATTTGCGCAGGATCGCGTTGGGATCCACGCCCAGCTTCGACGTCTTCTTCAGAAGCGCATGGATATGGCCGATCGGCGAATATTCGATCGCTGTGTCGTCGTTCATCATCTTCCCCATGATGCACTCCATCACATTGTTTTTATTGTACTTGCCGTTTCAGCGGCGCGGCTGAGCAGTTTTAGGTTCGGTTTGCTCAGTTTCGTGGTCCCATCCGCCGGTCCCCTCCCAATAAGATACGCAAACCGGATGCCGTCAAAGGAAATCATGCCGACGCGCGCCTGGACGGATAGCCAAAGGCGACGCGCGGCCGGATAAATCCACAAGTCAGCGCTGTCGAAAGAAAGACCGAAGGGGAGGATAGCGTGGCTTATCGCGGTGTCATCAGAGCGCTTCTGTTCGCAGGCACGTCGTTGCTCTTCATGAGCGGCGCACAGGCGCAGAACGCGCCGACCGCACAGCCCGTGGCCGACAAAGCGTCCGGGCAGCTCGAGGAAATCACCGTTACGGCCCAACGCCGCGAGGAGAAGCTGCAGAACGTCCCGATCTCGATCGTCGCGCTGTCGCCCAAGGAGCTGGCCGACCGGCAGATCTATCAGGTCGAGGATCTCGCCACGACCATCCCCAGCGTCCATATCGTGCCGCAGAACGGAACGCCCGGCATTGCGCAGGTCGAAATCCGCGGCGTCACCGGCAACAATATCGATCCCGAGGTCGACAGTCCGGTCGCGATCTATATCGACGGCGTCTATATCGCCCGTTCAACCGGCGTGGCCTTCGACCTGGCCGACCTGGAGCGGGTGGAGGTGGAGCGCGGCCCGCAGGGCACCCTGTACGGCCGGAACGCCGAGGCCGGCGCCATCAGCTTCATCACCAAAGGGCCGACCGGCGAATTCGACGGAAGGCTGGAAACCTCGTTCGGCGACTATAACCTCCGGCGCGTCAAGGGCGTGCTGGACCTGCCGGTCACCGACCAGCTGGCGCTGCGATTCTCGGTGCTGCACACGGAACGCGACGGCTATATCCGCAACACGACGCCGGGCGTGGTGGTGAACCTGCCACAGCCGTTCGGTCCGCAGACATCGACCGATACCCTGGGCGGCGATAACGAGAGCGGGGCGATGCTGGCGGCCCGCTACACCACCGACAATCTGACGATCGATTACAAGTTCGACTACACCTCGCAATATATCGAGGCTGATGCGCAGCATGTGGTCGGTATCGATGGGGGCCCTGCGGGTGATTTAACCAAATTAATCTATTCCCTCCAGCCGCTGCTCGGCGGCACGAATGTCGTCGGGTTTGGCTATCGTGATTCATTGCCGGCGCTGACCAGCGACGATCACTACACGATCTACGGTCACAACCTGACCGCCAACTATTCGATCAACGACAACCTGTCGATCAAGAACATCCTCGCCTACCGCTTCCAGCAGCAGGATGGCGGTCTCAACACCAACGAGGGCAACATCACCATTGCCCCGTTCGATATTCCCACCAACCCCAAAAAACCCCCGGGCGAATCGGGGCTTGTGGCGGGCGAGTTGAGCTGCCTGCTCTGCTCGATCGCCAAGCGGTCGCAGCACCAGTGGTCCGAGGAACTGCAGTTCCTCGGTACCTACGATACGTTCCAATATACAGGCCGCCTGTATTTCTTCGATGAAGGCTCCGTCCAGAACGACCTCGCCTATATCCTGAAGTCGTTCAAGCCAGCCGGTCCCAAACCGCCCAACCCTGGGCCGCTGTTACCCGCGGACTATTCCTCGGGCACGCTCTCGCGCGTCTGGAACCGCTCTTATGCTGCCTATCTGCACGGCACCTATCATGTGACCGACGATTTCGATTTCGCGGCCGGCTATCGCTATACCGTGGACCATCGCTATGCTGGCTATTGGGCGACCGTCGTCAATGCGATTCCCGGCGAAGAGGCGTTGCCGCCCAACCCCGGCGGCACCTTCGCCAAGAATTTCTACCACGGCGATTTCGAGCTCAAGGGCACATACAAGCTGGCTCCCGACGTCAATGTCTACGCCAGTGTCGCCTCGGGCTATGTTTCGGGCGGCGTGCTGCACGGCGTCGACTATGCGCCGCAGACCAACCTCACCTATGAGGTCGGTCTCAAGTCCGAATGGCTCGACAAAAAGCTGCGCTTCAACATGGCCGTGTTCGAGCAGGAACAGGCCAACCTGCAGGTGCTGCAGTTCACGCCTGGTATCGGTGAATTCTTCATCAACAGCGGCAACAACTACACCCACGGCGTCGAGCTCGAGGCGATATACAAGCCGATGCCCGGCCTGACCCTGATGGCCGATTACGGCTACGATCATTTCGGCGTGTCGAGCGGCCTGCGCATCACCCAGCCGGAGCACACGCTGTATCTCTCGGCGGAGTACCAGACCCAGCCGTTTGCGAACGGCATGTCGGCATCCTTCCGGATCGATGCCAACTACCAGACGCGCTATACGCAATATGCTGCTGAGGCGACCGACAAGGCGCTCGACGCCGCGCTCTTCACGCCGGACTATTGGCTGCTGAACCTGCGGGCTTCGCTGCTGGACATCCCGCTCAGCAACGGGCTGACGGGCAAGGTCTCGATGTGGGGCAAGAACCTGACCGACGAGCATCAGCTCAACTATGTCGCGCCATTCGGCCTCTACATCCCCGGCCAGTACATCCCGCCGCTGACCTTCGGCGCGGATATCTCGGTGCAGTTTTAAGAGAGGGCAAGCAGGGCGAAGCTGGCGAGCCAATGCTCGCCGGCATAGTCCCCGGCGATCTCGGGCAGGCTGACCTCCAGGTGGCGCTCGGCCGCGGCCAGCGCCACCGATTTTTCCGGCTCGTCCAGCGCGGTCGCGATGCCGCGCCAGCACCAGGCGCGGCTCAGATTCAACCCGTCCAGATGGGCGATCTTGCCGTCGGTGCGGTCGCTGACGAAGGCCGGGGCGAACAGGGTTGGCGGCTTCTCCAATCCGATATCCGGCAGGAAGCGGGCGAACCAGACCTGGAACTCGGGCGGCGACAGGATGCGGCGCATACATTCCGCCTCGATCAGGGCAGGCGACAGGAAGGCGTCTCCGTCCGGTTCCCAGGCCTGGCAGTTGGTATCCTGCCCGTACCAGTGATAGGCCCGCTCGGCGATCGCCTGGGCCAGCGGCCAGTCGTCGGCGACGGTCGAATAGTCCCAGGCCAGCGCCAGCGCGAAGGCGCTGTTGGCATGGGTGCCGGCGCGGATCGGATAGGAGGCGATCGGCAGATACTGGACGAAGCGCTCGGCGAAGGCCTCTGCCAACGGTTTCAGCGCCGCCGACCAGGCCCGGCCCTCTTCCGACGTGTGGCGCTCCAGCTCCGCCGCCAGCATCAGCAGCCAGGCCCAGCCATAGGGCCGTTCGAACCCCCGGCTTTCCGGGCGGGCCAGATAGGCGAGTTCGCCCGCGACCTTGCCGGCGGTGAACTGGCTGTCCAGCAGGTCGCGGATGCCCTCGGCTTCCAGGTGCGGGAACTGGCGGTATAGACTCGTCAGCAGCCAGTGGCCGTGGACGCAGGAATGCCAGTCGAAGCTGCCGAAGAAGATGGGGTGCAGCTCGCGGGGTGACCCAACGTCAGCCGGGCCGGCCATCACATGGTCCAGCTTGTTCGGATATTCGCGCGTGACGTGCCCCATCGCGATTGCGGCAAAGCGCGATGCCAGTTCGGGCGTGAGATGGCTCTGCGTCATGGGCGGAACACCAGCCAATACATTAGCACCGTATTGGCGGCCAAAAGCCAGAGCGCCGTTGGGGCCTGGACCTTGATGACGCCGTTGCGATCCTTCAGTTCCAGCAGCGCCGCCGGCACGATGTTGAAGTTGGCCGCCATCGGCGTCATCAGCGTGCCGCAGAAGCCCGACAGCATGCCGATCGCTCCCATGATCA
>CAZNNJ010000150.1:0-9641 GCA_964574305.1 uncultured Rhodospirillales bacterium
GATATAGGCGTCGCCGGTGACAATGATGATGTCGCAGCTGTCCCAGCCGAGCGCGTCCATCTCGGCGCGCGACATCGGCAGGAACGGCGCGGTTCCGAATCGTTCCGCCCAGTATTTGCGGTAAGAGAAAAGGTTCTTGGGCTCGGTCATCGATCACTCAGGGCCGGGAACGCTTCGATGTGCGGTCGCCTACCAGCATGTCAAGGCGTCGGCCATGGTCCCCATTGCGCGGAAACGGGCCGACGATATTGTCGTCTTCATACCATAACGGGAGGGGCCTTGTGAAAACCGTGGGATTGCTGGGCGTGCTGCTGCTGGCAGGATGCGCGTCCGAACCGCCTTCTGCGCCTGCGTCGGACCCATTTGCCTTCGCCGCCAACCGACCCGCGCCGCAAGCCCCCTATATTGTCGGCACCTCGACCGAGGACGAGCTGGTCGCCAAGCGCGGCGCGCCGGTCAGCCATATTGTCGGCAACGACGGGACCCGAACAGACACCTATCCCGCGCTGATGAAGTATATCGACTTCTCGGGCGACAAGCCGAAGGAGGTCACCGGCCCGCGCCCCGGCACGAACAGCTCGAAGATCAACGTCATCTATATCTACTCTGCCGACGGCATCCTGCGGCGCATCAAGTCCGACATCGTGAGCACGGGACCGGATGGGCAGGAGCGGCATCAAGTGGCCGATGTGGACGGCTGATCGAATACGGCGAAACGACCATGTGTGAACTGCTTGGCATGAGCGCCAGCGTGCCGACCGATATCTGTTTCAGTTTCGCCGGGCTGATCCGGCGCGGCGGGCAGACCGGGCCGCACAAGGACGGGTGGGGCATCGCCTTCTATGACGGCAAGGGCTGCCGCACCTTCCACGATCCGGCGGCCAGCGCCCATTCGCCGATCGCCGATTTCCTGCGCGGCCATTCGATCAAGAGCGAGATCGTGATCTCCCATATCCGCCGGGCCAATCGCGGGCGCGTGGCGCTGGAGAACACCCATCCCTTCGTGCGCGAGCTGTGGGGCCAGAACTGGGTCTTCGCCCATAACGGGCAGCTTTCCGGCGTCAAGAAGCTGCCGCTCGGCGCCTATCGCCCGGTCGGCACGACCGACAGCGAGCAGGCCTTCTGCTGGCTGCTGCACCGGCTTCGCGAGCGCTGGGAAAGGCCGCCGCCGAACCGGACGCTGGAGGCAATGGTGGCTGAGCTGGCGGCGGAGCTGGGCCAGCTCGGCGTGTTCAATATGCTGCTCAGCAACGGCCGCTCGCTCTATTGCTTCCGCAGCACCAACCTGGTCTGGCTGACCCGCCGCGCCCCGTTCCGCGCCGCGACCCTGGTGGACGAGGACCTGACGGTCGACTTCGCCAAGCACACCAGCCCGACCGACATAGTCACCATCGTCGCCACCCGCCCGCTGACCAGCGACGAAACCTGGTCGACCGTGCCCAAATCCGAACTGGTCGTCTTCCGCGACGGCGAGTTGAGGACGGGATAAGAATGTTAGCCACAGATGACACAGATTTACGCAGATCAAATCCGTTCTCTCCGCCTTCAGCGGCTGAAGCCCGCGCAGCGGAAAAATCATCATCTGCGTAAATCTGTGTCATCTGTGGCTAAATTCTTCCGTCCCGCCGCTTGGCGCGCTGCTGGAGATTGAATGTCCAAGCTGCCTGATTTCGAAGGCCTCGCGATATTCGCCAAGGTGGTCGAGGCGCGGTCGTTTTCAGCCGCCGCGGAGCAGCTGGGCCTGTCCAAGGCGACGGTGTCGAAGGCGGTGAGCCGGGTGGAGACGCGGCTGGGGGCACGGCTGTTCAACCGTACGTCCCGGCGGCTGGCGCTGACCGATGCCGGGCGGCTGCTGGCTGAACGGGCGGCCGAGATACTGGCGGCGGGCGAGGCGGCGGAGGACGAGGCGATGTCGCAGTCGGCGACGCCGCGCGGACTGGTGCGGCTGGCGGTGCCGATGTCGTTCGGCCTGCGCCAGGTGGCGCCGCTGCTGCCCGATTTCTTCGCCGCCTATCCGGAGATCAAAGTCGACCTGCATCTGTCGGACGAGATGATCGACCTGATCGGCGACGGTTTCGACGCGGCACTGCGCATTGCCGACATGCCGGATTCCTCGCTGCTGGCCCGCCGCCTCTGTCCGGTTTCGCTGCTGCCGATCGCCGCCCCGTCCTATCTCGAACGCAAGGGCCGGCCGACCCATCCGCTGCACCTCGCCGAGCATGACTGCATCGGCTACGCGTATCAGGTGACACCCGATACCTGGCGGTTCCGCAACGATGCGGGGGAGGAGGCGACGGTCCGCCCGGCCGGGCCGCTGCGCATCAATAACGGCGACGCGATGATGCCGGCGCTGATCGCCGGGCTGGGCATCGCCGTGCTGCCCGATTTCATCGTCAGCGAGGCGGTCCATGCCGGGCAGCTGGAGGTGATCATGCCGGGCTGGCACATGCCGTTGGCCGGCCTGCATCTGGTCACCCCGCCGGGCGGCCCGCGGCCGGCGCGGGTCGAGGCGCTGGGCAACTTCCTGGCCAGGAACCTGTCGCGGCAAAGCTGGCGTGTCGATAAGCCCTCGAAATAGATAGGATTTTAGGGAACTTGCGTCGGATTTCTTGACAGTTTCCTGAGGCGCCGGACAGGGTCCAGCGGCCAACCCGATGATTCCAACGTTATATTATCAATTGGCACGGCATTTGCTAAACTGGAACGGGCAACCCATTCCGGTCTTATTCGAGTGAGCCTGATGCGTCGTCTTTCCCTGATCCTGCTGGCCTGCCTGGTGCTGGCGTCGCTGCCCGCGGGCGCGGTGACGATCAGCGCGTCGCAGGATCTGGGCGCGGTGCCGTCAACCTCCGGCAGCGGCTTGCTGGGTAGCTATTACAAGTTCAGCTCCAGCAACAATATCGGCACCTTAGCGAACGCGAACCAGCTGATCAGCTCCTCCGGAGGTCCGACCGCGACCTTCACCACAACGGAGGTCTGCTTCCCCGACTGCGCCGGCACCAGCCTATCGGACTCGTCGACAATGACCCAGCTGCTGAACGGCCACACCAACAGCTTCTCTTATACCAGCGCCAGCCAGCCGACCTCGATCGATCATTCGGCGATCGTGCTGACCGGCTATATCGCCATCACCCAGACCGGCACCTACAATTTCAACCTGGGCTCGGATGATGGCTCTTCGCTGACCATCGGTGGCACGAGCGTAATCAACAACGATAACGATCACGCCTTCCAGTTCGACAGCGGCCAGGCCACCTTCACCCAGACCGGCCTCTACGCCATCAGCATCATGTATTTCGAGGACAGCGGCTCGACCGCGCTCGATTTCTACGGCAGCGGCCCGAGCGGCACCTGCATTTTCGGCCGCGGCTCGAGCTGCGCCAGCGGGTCGGAGCGGACCACCCTGTTCTATGGCTCACTGCCCGCGACGGCGACGCCGGAACCGGCCTCGCTCACGATTTTCGGCGCGGGCCTCGCCGGCCTGGCCGCGCTGCGCCGGCGCCGGCGCCGCCCCAGGTAAGCACCGCGCCATCTGACGCAGGCGGCCGTTTCGCGGTATATTTCCCCGCCGGGGTTGGGGCCGCGCCCTTTACGACTCACGCATGAATAGGGTTTCTGGGCCGTTTCCTACCCGTAACCCCCGGCAAGCTTGTCCGGAACGGAGATATTCATGCGTATCGATGCCATCGCCATCGGCCACAATCCGCCCGATGACGTGAACGTCATCGTCGAGGTCGAGATCGGCGGCGAGCCGATCAAGTACGAGATGGACAAGGAGGCGGGCACCTTGTTCGTCGACCGGTTCCTGCACACGCCGATGCGCTATCCCGGCAATTACGGCTTCGTGCCGCACACGCTGTCCGAGGACGGCGACCCGATCGACGTGCTGGTCGCCAACACCCGCCCGATCGTGCCCGGCGCGGTGATCAATGTCCGCCCGGTCGGCGTGCTGCGCATGACCGACGACGGCGGGCCGGACGAGAAGATCGTCGCCGTGCCTTCGCCCAAGCTGACCAAGCGCTATCTCGACGTCCATAATTACAGCGACCTGCCCAAGATCACGCTGGAGCAGATCCAGCATTTCTTCGAGCACTATAAGGATCTGGAGCCCGGCAAATGGGTCAAGCTCGACGGCTGGGGCGACGCCGCCGAGGCGCGCAGCCTGATCGTCGCGGCGATCGACCGCGCCAAGAAGAAGTAGCCTGATGGACGGCGTCGAAGATCTGGCGCGGCTGATCGGCCTGTCCCGCCGCGCCGTGATCTTCACCGGCGCCGGCATGTCGACCGAATCCGGCGTCCCTGACTTCCGCAGCCCCGGCGGGGTCTGGAGCCGGATGAAGCCGATCATGTTCCAGGACTTCGTCGCCGACGAGGCGATGCGGCGGGAAGCCTGGAACCGCACCTTCTCCGGCGTCGCCGGCTGGGTCGGGGCCGAACCCAACCAGGGCCATTATGCCATCGCAAGGCTGGTGGCGCGTGGCAAGGTCTCGTCCGTCATCACCCAGAATGTCGACAACCTGCACCAGGCATCGGGCGTGCCGGCGCATCAGGTGCTTGAGCTACACGGCAATGCCAGCTACGCGACCTGCCTGGAATGTGGCCTGCGTCACGAGTTGGACGTGCTGAAGCAGGGTTTCCTCGGCACCGGCGAGATTCCGATGTGCCGGGACTGCGGCGGGCTGGTGAAGGTGGCCACCATCTCGTTTGGCCAGGCGATGCCCGAAGAGGTGATGCGGCTGGCCGAGATCGAGACGCTGGCCTGCGACCTGTTCATCGTGCTGGGCTCGTCCCTGGTCGTCTTCCCGGCCGCTGGCTTTCCGATCAAGGCCAAGCAGAACGGCGCCAGGCTGGTCATCGTCAACCGCGACCCGACCGACATGGACGACTTCGCCGACCTGGTGCTGAACACAGATATCGGCCCGGTGATGACGGCGGTGGCGCCGACGGATTAGGCCCGTGAATTCATAGATCGGAACAACCGATCAGCCGCGCTGCGCCGGGTCATAGAAGAATGTTTCGGTGGCGATCTTCTCACCTCGCCAGGTTTGCCATGCGACCTCTTCCTGTTGCAGCTTGCCTCCATCCTTGAAGGCAAAGGTGAACCGCCAGCGGATCGCAACCCGGTCGCCTTCGATCAGCGGACCGCCAAGCAGTTCGCTTGTAACCGATTGGCTACGCTCGATCATCGCGGCCTCATGCTTCATCAGCGCTTCTCGCCCCCCTTGGCGCGGTGGCGCCTGGTTTTCCTGCATCCATGCATCGTCGTGGTACCAATCGCGGATCGCGCCGACGTGGTCGCCCAAGATCACATGGGCAATAAAAGCGTCGACAGTGGTTCTGGTAGGCATGATCGCTACTCCAGCTAGGGCATCGATTTTCAGGGCTTTTAACTGGCGATTTGCAGCCGAGCTATGAGGTCGCCGGGCAGACCGTGCGGCCCCCACCAGCTGTCAGATCGTCTTCGTAGAGCCGCGCAACAAGAGGCCGCCGCCGATTCAGAGCGATTACGCGGGAAATAGCCAGTTTGAGCGGTTTAGCGGCAAATGATGCTCGCCGTTGCACGAGGCGCGTCGGAGACCGGCCCGTACGATGCCCTATCTCTTTGATCTGCCATGACTCCGGCTAAAATTTGCGCTAATAATAGGCCCCGTTTTCAAATGCATCCGAGATGGACGCTGGTTAAGACGTGCTTGCTCCCCTGACCGCGGCCTGCCTGGCGACCGCCGCACACGCCTATCACCTGCCGGAAATCTACCTCTATTCCATCATGCGGACCGAGGGCGGGCAGGTGGGCCAGGCCGTGCGCAACACCAACGGCACCTACGATCTCGGCCCGTTCCAGATCAACACGTCCTGGGGCCCGGCCATCGGCCGCTATTGGCATGTCTCGGTGCCGACCGCGCTTCAGCATGTACGCGACAATGGCTGCGCCAATGCGCTGATCGCCTCGGCGATCCTCAAGAAGATGCTGATCGAGACCAAGGGCGATTTCCCCAAGGCCATCGGCTATTACCACTCCCACACCCCGGCGCTCGCCGTGCAGTACCGCAACATGGTGCTGGAGCGGGCCGAGAAATATGTCCGGAAGGCGCGGCCGGCCGGACCGTCGCTTCCGCCGGCCCCCACCCTGAAGATGGGCGCCAAATAGCGGCTTGCCGCAACGTAGCCGGTCCAACCTTTGCGCCGTAGCGCATCCCATCGACAAGAAGGGCGACCATGCGTTGCGCGTGATCGGCTTGGTCGTCACGGGCAGACATGCAGAGGCTCGCAACCGCTCCCAGAAGCTCGTCGGCGTCGATATCCTTGCGGATTTCACCGGCGGCAACGGCAGATGCGAATAGGGCTCGGAAGGCGGGGCGAAGGCGCTGCTCGAAATAGGCCGGCAGGGCCTCGAATGCCGGATCGCCCGAATGCAGGGCCTTGGCAAGGCCGCGCTTGGTGGCGACCCAGGCGGCGTAGCGCTGCATCCATTTGGCCAGGGCTTCGAAAGGCGGATTGGTGCCGGCCAGGAAAGGCGCCGCATCGGCGCAGGCGTCCATCTCCTGCCGGCAGACGGCGGCGATCAGGTCTGCGCGCTGCGGGAAGTGACGATAGACGGTGCCGACACCCACCCCGGCCCGCTCGGCGATCCCACGGACAGGGGCGTCCACGCCGGCGGTGGCGAAAACCGCTTTCGCCGCCTGAAGCAACGCGTCGAGGTTGCGTTGCGCATCGGCGCGCGGGCGACGGTCGGTCGAGCGCCGACGCTCGAAATCATCCGCCGTATCTGTCGAGTGATCGCGCAACACAAACCCGATTGAAAGCGGAACCATGTTCCGTATATATACGGAGCAATGTTCCGATTGCACCTGGGTTACCGCAGGGAAGCGGTGCTTGGCAATCAAATCCATTCGAGCAGGAGAGAGCTATGCAGTACCGCACGCTTGGCAGAACCGGAATCAAGGTCACGCCTTATTGCCTGGGCGCGATGATGTTCGGCGGCTTCGGCAATCCCGACCATGAGGATTCGATCCGGATCATCCATAAGGCGCTGGATTTCGGCATCAATTTCATCGACACAGCGGATCGCTACAGCGCAGGTGAATCCGAGGAAATCGTCGGCAAGGCGCTGAAGGGGAGACGCGACACTGTCGTTCTGGCCACAAAGGTGCACGGGCCAATGGGCGACGATCCCAATCAGCAGGGTAATTCGCGGCGCTGGATCACCCGGGAGGTGGAGGCATCGCTCCGCCGCCTTCAGACCGACCACATCGATCTCTACCAGATCCATCGCCCGTCACCGGACACAGATATCGAGGAAACCCTATCGACCCTGACCGATCTCATGCGGGCGGGCAAGGTGCGCGCGATCGGATCGTCGACTTTCCCCGTGTCTGAGATCGTCGAGGCGCAATGGGTGGCGGAGCGACGCGGGCTGGCGCGCTTCCGCGCCGAACAGCCGCCCTATTCGATTCTGACGCGCGGCATCGAACGCGAGGTCCTGCCCACGTGCGAGCGATACGGCATGGGCACGCTCGTATGGAGCCCGCTGGCGATGGGCCTGCTCACCGGCCGCTACCGCAAGGGCCAGCAGATGCCTGACAATCTGCGTACTAAGGCGTTCCCCAAGCAGATGTCCCACGAAGGCGCGCTGGACGCGGTCGAGGAACTCATCACCGTTGCAGACGAGGCGGGGATGTCGCTGACGCATATGGCGATGGCGTTCTCGATCGCGCACCCGGGCGTGACGTCATCGATCATCGGCCCCCGCACGATGCAACAGCTGGATGATCTGCTCGCAGGCGCCGAGGTCGTTCTGAACGACGAAATCCTGGACCGGATCGACCAGATCGCTCCTCCCGGCACCGACGTCGGACCGCTGGAGGCGAACTACAACCCGCCGGCAATAACAAATGCAAGTCTGCGCCGGCGCGCCCTCGCGGAGCGGAAGGCCGCCTGATGCATGCGGACCCGGACGCCTAAGCGCGGCCCAGCTCAGCCGCCAGCGTGCCGACCAGGTCCGCGGCCGGCATGGCGCGGGCCAGCGGCGCCCCCTGCCCCGCCCATTGCGCGCCGTAACCGAAATCGCCCTTTGCCTTGGCGGCCGCGTGCAGCGCCTTGCCCAGGTCGTAGGCGATCGGATAGTCGGCGATCTCCGCCGGCGTCACATTCGCGGTAAGCGCAGTGAAACGGTTGGCGAGGCAGCGCGCCGGGCGGCCGGAGATGGCGGCGGTCATCGTCGTGTGATGGGCGGCATCGCTGAACAAGGCGGCGCGATGGCCGGCATCGGCCACGCTCTCATAGGTGCCGATGAAGGCGGTGCCGAGCTGGGCCGCCGCCGCGCCCAGCGCAAGCGCCGCGGCGATCCCGGCCCCGTCCATGATGCCGCCGGCGGCGATGATCGGCAGGCCGAGCTCCTTCACCAGGATTCGGGTCAGCGCCATGGTGCCGAGCCGGTCGTCGGCGGCCTGCTGATCGAAGACGCCGCGATGGCCGCCGGCCTCATAGCCCTGGGCGACGATGGCGTCGACCCCAGCCGCCGCGCCTTGGCGCGCCTCGGCGAGGCTGGTCGCCGAGGCAAAGAGAACGATGCCGGCCTCTTTCAGCGCGCGGACACGCTCCGCCGATGGCAGGCCGAAATGGAAGCTGACGACCTTGGGCCGCTCGGCAATGAGGACATTCAGCATGTCGTCATCCACGACGAAGCTGCGATAGATTTCGGTCAACGCAGCGGGCGGCGTCGCCCCCAGCCGGTCGAACTCGGGCTTCAGCCGGGCGATCCAGGCCGCCTCGCGCGCCGGATCGGCCTTGGCCGGCCGGTGGCAGAAGACATTGACGTTGAGCGGCCGGTTGGAGCGCTCGCGGGTGGCGGCGATCGCCGCCCGGGCGGCCTCGGCATTGACCGAGGCGACGCCGAGCGAGCCCAGCCCGCCGGCATTGGCGACCGCCGCCGCCATGGCCGGCGAGGAGGTGCCGGCCATGGGCGCCTGGACGATCGGCAGATCGATGCCGAGCCGATCAAGCAGCGGATTGCGGACGGGGGTCATTGCTTGCCTTCCCTTGCTTTCAGATGCTTGCGGTACTCGGCGACGGACATGCCGCCCCAGCCCCAGTCTTCCATCTCAACCTCGCGGATGACCACCCAGGTCCATTCCGGCGGCTTGCCCAGCACGTCGAACAGAACCTGGCTGACGCCCTTGTAGATGGCCGCCTTCTGCTCCGGCGTCACATGGTCGACGCCGGGTTCGGCGCCCTCGCGGGTCAGCGCGATCGATACGTAAGGCATGATGGTTTTCCTGCTGAAGCTGGGGCGGGATCTTAGACCGCGACGGTCGTCGTGACGTCGATATTGCCGTGCGTCGCCCGCGAATACGGGCAGACGCCGTGCGAGGTCTCGACCAGCCGCTCGGCCGTCTCGCGGTCGAGCCCCGGCAGGGTGACCGTGAGGCGGGCGGCAACACCGTAGGCCTCGCCCACCGGCCCCAGATCGACCTCGGCATCGACCGCGGTGTCAGGCGGCAGAGCGATCATCATCCGCCCGGCGACCACGGTCATGGCGCCGATGAAGCAGGGGGACCAGCCGGCCGCCAACTGCCGCTCCGGGTTGGTGCCGTCGGCCTGGACCCCGGGGCGCGAGAACTTTACGTTCTGGCCCCCGTCCG
>CAZNNJ010000151.1:0-9640 GCA_964574305.1 uncultured Rhodospirillales bacterium
CAGCAGCATCCGGGGAAGGACAAGAAGCCGGACGACAATAAATAGCCTGTCCGGGCATCGACACGGGCGAATGGCGCGGAGCGATCCGCGCCATTCGTCTTTGTGGCCGGTGGAATCCCGATCTGCGACCGGCTAAGAGTTGGGAGCATGAGCAACGAACGCATCGCCACCGAACTCTGGGTCCAGGCCCAGCTGCGGCGCTTCTCCGCCGCCGGCACCGGGGCCTATCTGCTGCGCAAGGGCGATGCCGAGCGCGGCACCGTGCTGGTCCGCCTCGTCGACCGCGAGGGCACGCGGATCCTGGTCCAGGTCCGTGACCTGGACGGCAGGCTGACCTGGATGGGCGTCAAGGACGGCACGGTCATGCCCGCCCCCGACGCCGACGCCTATGTCGACCGCGCGGTGAACCGCGATTCCGACCTCTGGGTCATCGAGGTCGAGACACGGAACGGGGAAAACCCGTTCGATACGGAAATCGTCGGGCTGTAGTCGGCATTCTTGACCTCGCCCCAGCGGGGAGAGGTCGGATCGCGAAGCGATCCGGGTGAGGGGGCGGCGAGCGCAGCGAGCCCTCTTGCCCAGCAATCACCTAACGACGACACCCCCTCACCCGGCGCTTCGCGCCGACCTCTCCCCGTTGGGGCGAGGTCATTCAGCAAGCACCGGCTCCGGCGCGCGCACCCTGGTGATCTGCCAGCACACGACCAGCGCGCCGACCACGAACAGGGCCGCCAGGTAATAGGGTGCGCCCGGCAGGTGGATCAGGCCGGCATGGACGATGCCGATGGCGAAGACCTGGCTGTAGGCCAACGGTCCCAGCATGTCGGCGACACTGCCCAAGCTGGAGGTTGCGCCTTGCAGCTGCCCCTGCTCGCGCGGGCCGACACGCTGGGTGGCGAGGCTTTGGATGGCGGGGTTGGCGATGCCCCACAGCGCCACCAGCGGCAGGGCGATCAGGAAGATCGTCCCGTTCGGCGCCCAGCCGTAGAGCGCGAAGCCGACGGCGCCACTGACCAGGCCCAGCATCATCGTGCCGCGCTCGCCCAGCCGGGCGATGGCCGGGCGCACCAGCCCGCCCGAGACGATCATCTGCGCCACGCCGACCCCTGCGAGCACGGCGCCGACCGTCTTGGCGTCCCAGCCATAGCGATAATCGGCATAGAGCACGAACATGCTGGGCAGCGAGCCGTGGGCGAAGCGTTGCAGAAAGCTTGCCAGCGCCAGCCGTGCCAGAGCCGGGTTCGAGCCGAGGAATTTGAGCGCGCCGAACGGATTGGCCCGCCTGAACGAGAACGGCGCGCGGCGCGCCTTCGCGAGCGATTCCGGCAGCACGAAGAAGCCGTAGGCGCCGTTGAGCAGGCTCAGCACCGCCGCGCCCCAGAACGGCATCTTGAGGTCGATATCGCCGAGAACCCCGCCGACCGCCGGGCCGATGATGAAGCCGAGACCGAAGGCCGCGCCAAGCAGGCCGAAGCGGGCGGCGCGCTTCTCCGGCGCGGTTACGTCGGCGATATAGGCGCCAGCGGTCGAAAAGCTGGCGGCGGTGATGCCGGAGATCAGCCGGCCGACGAACAGGAACCAGAGGTTGGGCGACAGCGCCATCAATATGTAGTCGAGGCCGAGGCCGACATTGGACAGGATGATCACCGGCCGGCGGCCGAACCGGTCCGACAGCGACCCCAGCACCGGCTGGAAGACGAACTGCATCAGCGCCCAGAAGAAGCCGAAATAGCCGACGACGTGAGCTGCTGCGGCGGTGTCGCCGTTCATGAAGGCCTTGATCAGCTTGGGCAGCACCGGGATGACGATGCCCAGCGCCATCATGTCCAGGAGAACGGTGACGAAGACGAAGGCAAAGGCGGCGCGGCTGGGTTCGGGGCCCGCCTGGGGCTCCGGTGCCTGGCTGGCGTCGGTCATTTCGGGTCGTCTCCGCTTGGTCCGGGCAGCAATGCGTGGGGATTCATCAGCCCTTCCGGGTCGAGCGCATGCTTTATCGCCAGCATCATATCCAGTTCGGGCGGGCTCTTCACCTGCCGCATCTCATCGCGCTTGAAGCGGCCGATGCCGTGCTCGGCGCTGATCGAGCCGCCGAGGTCGAGCGCGACCTCATGGACGATATGGTTCATCCGCTCCCACTCGGCCATGTAGGCCTTGGTGTCGGCGCCCGCCGGCTGGGTCAGGTTGAAATGGATATTGCCGTCGCCGACATGGCCGAACGGGACAGGGCGGATGCCGGGCATCGCCGCCTTCACCGCGTCGCTGGCGCGGGCGATGAAATCCGCCACACGGCTGACCGGCACGGAGATGTCGTGCTTGATCGAGCCGCCCTCGAATTTCTGCGACTGGACGATCGCCTCGCGGATGAACCACAGCGCACCGCGCTGGGTTTCGCTTTCAGCCAGGGTTGCGTCCAAAACAAGCCCGTCCTCCATCGCCGTGCCCAGCGCCTGCTCGAGGGAATTGCGCAGCATGTCGCCCTCGGTCCCGGTCGAGGCTTCGGCCAGGATATACCAGGGGTGGGGCTCGCTGAGCGGGTCGGTCACCTTCTCGATATGCTTCAGCGAGAAGTCCAGCAGCATGCGCGGGATCAGCTCGAAGCCGGAAAGCGAATCCCCAGTGGCGGCGCGCAGCCGGGCCAAGAGCTCGATGGCGGCCTTGGGGTCCGGCACGGCGACGAAGGCCGTCTCGGTCTGGCGCGGGCGCGGGAACAGCTTCAGCACCGCCGCGGTGACGATGCCTAGCGTGCCTTCGCCGCCGATAAAGAGGTGCTTGAGGTCGTAGCCGGTATTGTTCTTGTGCAGCCGCCGGAGACCGTTCCAGATCCGCCCGTCCGGCAGCACCGCCTCCAACCCCAAGATCAACTCCCGCATATTGCCGTAGCGGATGGTCATCGTGCCGCCGGCATTGGTCGAGAGCAGGCCGCCGATGGTGCAGGAGCCCTCAGACCCCAGGCTCAAGGGAAACAGCCGGTCGGCGTCCTCGGCGGCCTGCTGGACATTGGCGAGGATGCAGCCGGCTTCCACCGTCGCGCTGTAATCCAGCACGTCGAGCTCGCGGATGCGGTTCATCCGCTGCAAGGACAGCACGACAGCCCGCTCCCCCGGATAGGACATCGAGGCGCCGACCAGGCCGGTATTGCCGCCCTGGGGCACGATCTGGACGCCGGCGGCCCGCGCGGCCTTGACCACCGCCGCGACCTGCTCGGTGGTCGAGGGGCGCACCACAGCCAGCGCCCCGCCGCTGAACCGGCCGCGCTGTTCCAGCAGATAGGGCGCCATGTCGGCCGGATCGTCGATCCAGCCGGGCGCGTCGACCGCGGCGCGCAGCGCGTCCAGGGTCGCGTCAGTCATTGGTCTCTCCGTCGTCGGGCGGCGCGGCGGCGCGGGCCAGCCGGTCGTTGATCGCGAGGCCGAGGCCGGTCATCGGGATCGGCGACACGGCGATGGAATGATAGCCGCCGGCGTCGAGCTGGCGCAGCATCGCGAACAGATTGGCCGCCGCCTCGGTGAGGTCGCCGGTTTCCGACAGGTTGAGCGCGGTCTTGGCCAGCCGGCCAGCGAAGGGGTTGGGGCCGAAGGCGAGCAGCGCCTCCCCCGGATCGGCGATCGCCGCGTTGAGGCGCAGCTTCGTCGCCGGGGCGTAATGGCGGCGAAGCTGGCCCGGCGCGTTGGGCCGGTCGGGATCGCCTTCGCCGACCGCGACCTTGCCGATGGCCTCCTCGATCTCCTCCACCGTCACGGAACCGGGGCGCAGCAGGGTCGGCACCGGGCCGGAGAGGTCGAGGATAGTCGATTCCAGCCCGAGCTGGCTCTTGCCCGAGGCCAGGATCAGATCGACCGCCTCCCCCAGCTCCTCGGCGACATGGATCGCGGTGGTGGAGCTGATCCGGCCGGAGCGGTTGGCGCTGGGCGCGGCGATGGGGCGCCCAGCGGCATTGAGCAACGCGCGCGCCACCGGGTGGGCCGGAACGCGGATGGCGATGCTGTCGAGGCCGGCCGTCACCAACTCGGAGATCGGCGTGTCGGGCCGGCGCTTCAACACCATGGTGAAGGGCCCCGGCCAGAAGCGGGTCGCCAATTCTTCCGCCCGTTCGTCGAACATCGCATGCCGCTCGGCATGGGCGACGTCGGGCAGATGGGTGATCAGCGGATTGATCGCCGGGCGGCCCTTGGTGGCGAAGACCGCCGCCACCGCCTTGCCATTGGTGGCGTCGGCGCCGAGGCCGAAGACGGTCTCGGTCGGAAACGCCACCAGCTTCCCGGCAGCGATCAGTGCCCCGGCCTGGGCGATCGTGTCCGGTGTCGCCGGGACGATATTGGTGACCGATAGACGGCGATTATGCTGCATTGCAATATAACTCTTCCCCGCATCCGCGAAAGCAGGCATGCTCCAGGCGGAGATATGGGAGATTTACGATGGCCGGCAAAGTCCTGACCTTGGCCCAGCAAAAAGGCGGCGCGGGCAAGACCACGCTCGCGGCCCAGCTCGCCGTCGCCTTCGCGGCGGCCGGCCACGGCGTCGCGCTGGTCGATATCGACCCCCAGGGCAGCCTCATGCGCTGGCACCAGCTGCGCGAGGCCACGGCCAAGGCCGGGCGCATCGGCTTCACCGCCGTCACCGGCTGGCGCGCCCAGGCGACGGTCGACAAGCTGAGGGCCGACAACGATCTGGTCGTGGTCGACAGCGCCCCCCATGCGGAGATCGAGGCCAAGATCGCGGTGCGCGTCGCCGACCTGATCGTCGTGCCGATGCAGCCGAGCCCGCTCGACCTGTGGGCGACCGCACCCACCCTGGCGCTGGCCCGGTCGGAGAAGCGCAAGGCGCTGATCGTGCTGAACCGCGACCAGACGCGGATGAAGCTCAGCGAAGCGCTGGCCGGCCCGATCGCGGAACTGGGCGCGGCGGTCGCCGACACCACGATCGGCAACCGCACCGCTTTCGCCGCCTCGATGATGGAAGGGCTGGGCGTGGTCGAGACCGCGCCACGGACCAAGGCGGCGGCGGAGATGCTGGCGCTGGCGGACGAGATCATGAGGCGGCTGCGAGGCTGAGCGCCGGGCGGCCGGGCGCGGGTGTATACTGCCCGCCCGGCATCGGCTGCGGCACGCCGGTGGTCGAGGGCAGGCTGAGCGGCAGGCCCTTCAGCGAGCGGACCGCCAGATAGCCGAAGGCCTCGGCCTCCAGCGCATCGCCGCGCCAGCCGACCTTCTCCACCGGCACGACCTCCGTGTCGGGCAGCGCCGCCTTGAGCCCGGCCATGATCCCCCGATTGAGCCGCCCGCCGCCGCAGACCAGGAGCTGCCGGGGATTGCCGAGCTTGAGCAGGGAGCGCGCCGCCGCCTGGACGGTGAAGGCCGCCAGGGTCGCCGCGCCATCGGCGGACGACTGGGCTGCCACGCCCGAGGCGTCGAAAGCATTGCGGTCGAGCGATTTGGGCGGCGGCTGGTCGAAATAGGGATTGTCGAGCAGCCTTGCCAGGATGGTCTCATCCGCCTTGCCGGACAGGCTCAGCGTGCCCGACGCGTCATAGAGCTTGCCGGTCTTGGCATGGACGAAATCGTCGATCAGCGCGTTGCCCGGCCCGCAATCATAGGCAACGATCCGATCGTCCGCGCCCAGCCAGGTGACGTTGGCGACGCCGCCGATATTGAGCACCGCGACCGGCTTCTCCAGCTTCGCTGCCCGCGCGGCGTGATAGAGCGGCACCAGCGGCGCGCCCTGCCCGCCGGCCTTCACATCGGCCAGCCGCATCTGGGAAACGACGCCGATGCCGGTCCGCTCCGCCAGCAGGGCGGCATCGCCGATCTGCACGGTGACACGCTCGGCCGGGTTGTGGAACACGGTATGGCCGTGGAAGCCGATGACGTCGATCGCCTCCGCGCCGATGCCGGTGGCCGCGAGCAGCCGCTCCACCGCCTCGGCATGGGCCAAGGTGATCTCGCGCGCCACCTTGTCCCGCGCCTTCGGCTCGGCGCCGCGCTCGGCCACAACCTTCTGCAGCCGGCCGCGCAGCGCCTTGCCATAGGGAACGGTCAACGCGGCGCCGGTCCTGACCGCGGAAACCCCGTCAGTCCAGACGATGGCGGCGTCGATCCCGTCCATCGACGTGCCCGACATCAGGCCGATCGCCGCGACCAGCCCGTCCTTGGGATTGGCGGTGCTCATTTGCCGGCCCGGCGGAGTATGCTAAGCGACCCGCTCCGAACCCGCCGCGCCGAAACAGGCATCATGACCGCTTTCCGCTCCGAATTCCTCAACACCCTCTCCGAACGGGGATTCATCCATCAGCTGACCGACGCGGACGCGCTCGATGCGGCGGCCGCGAAGGGCAGGATCACCGCTTATATCGGATTCGATGCGACGGCGGACAGCCTCCATATCGGCAGCCTGGTGCAAATCATGATGCTGCACTGGCTGCAGCAGACCGGGCACCGGCCGATCGTGCTGATGGGCGGCGGCACCACCAAGGTGGGCGACCCGTCGGGCAAGGACGAAAGCCGGCAGCTGCTCTCCAACGAAGCCATCGCCGGCAACATCGCCGGCATCCGCAAGAACTTTTCGTCATTTGTGAAGTTCGGGGACGGGCCCACCGACGCGATCCTGGCCAACAACGCCGAGTGGCTGGACGAGCTGCAATATATCCCGCTGCTGCGCGATGTCGGCCGGCATTTCACCATCAACCGGATGCTGACCTTCGATTCGGTGAAGCTGCGCCTGGAGCGCGAGCAGCCGCTGACCTTCCTCGAATTCAACTACATGATCCTGCAGGCCTACGACTTCGTCGAGCTGGCGCGCCGCCACGGCTGCGCGCTGCAGATGGGCGGATCGGACCAGTGGGGCAATATCGTCAACGGCATCGACCTCGGCCGCCGCGTGGGCGATTTCGAGCTGTTCGGCCTCACCACCCCGCTGATCACGACCGCCTCGGGCGCCAAGATGGGCAAGACCGCGTCGGGCGCCATCTGGCTCTCGCCCGACCGCGTCTCGCCCTACGATTACTGGCAGTTCTGGCGCAACACCGAGGACGGCGATGTCAGCCGCTTCCTGAAGCTGTTCACCGTGCTGCCGCTCTCTGAGATCGCCAAGCTGGAAGCCTTGCAGGGCGCCGAGATCAATGAGGCCAAGAAGGTCCTGGCCTTCGAGGCCACCGCCCTCCTCCACGGCAAGGACGCCGCCGAACAGGCCGCCGAAACCGCCCGCCGCACCTTCGAGCAGGGCGAGGCGGCGGAGGGCCTGCCGACCCATGCCATCGACGGGTCCAAGCTGGAAGCCGGCCTGCCCCTGTTCGCCGCCCTGGCCGAAACCGGCCTGGCCGCCTCAGGCGGCGAAGGCCGCCGCTTGATAAAGGGCGGCGGCGCCCGGGTGAACGACGAGGCCGTGTCCGACGAGCAGCGCAAGCTGACCCCGGCGGACCTGCGCGATGGGGCGATCAAGCTCAGCGCCGGCAAGAAGCGGCACGTGCTGCTGACAGTCGGCTGACCCATGCCGACGATCGCATTCGTCGATGGCATCGCGATCATCCTGTTCTGGAATGACCACGATCCGCCGCACTTTCATGCCGAGGCACGGGATTTCAAAGCCCGCATCTCTATCCACGACGGCTCATTGATTGATGCGAAAGGCGCAATCAGGCCTCGCGATTTACGTGCGCTAAGAACCTGGGCGCTGCAGCATCGCGACGTGCTCCTCGAAAACTTGTATCGTGTCCGCTCCGGCAAGCTGCCGAACAAGATCGAGAGCTAGTTTTGGAAGAGATTGTCCAAATCGAACCGAAGTCAGATTTGACCGTAGAGGTCGTTTGGTCGGACGGACGAAAAGCGCTTGTGGACTTCGCCCCGATTATCGACCGATCGCCGGTCTTCGGCCCCATGCGCGATCCGAGCTTCTTCGTGCGCGAAGCCAAGATCGCCCACACGGGGAGCGCCCTCGCATGGTCGGAAATATTGGAGTTTTCCTCCGACGGACTGCGCTACGACGCATTTCCGGAGGAATACCGCCGCGACTTCGGGGAAGCGGCGGCGGAGTAAAGTAGGTCGGATTAGGTCTTGCCGCTCATACAGAATTGAACCGCCAAGGCGCAAAGACGCCAAGGGTCCCGTACCCGTCATTGCGAGCGGAGCGAAGCAATCCAGAGTCACATGCACGAACAGTCCTGGATTGCCGCGTCGCTGCGCTCCTCGCAATGGCGATTATGTCGAACTTTACAGGGCGGCTGGAATCCGGTTAGGGTACTCTGACAGATCGCAGTTGGGGAACCAGGATGGCCGTCGAAATCAATATCGAAGTAGACCTTCTATCGCTGGAGGTTCCTGCACCTTACGTCAACAAGTTTCAGATTTTAGCGTCCGGCGGCACGCTGCGCGTAGCCTTTGCCGAGGCAATTCCGAATATATCGACCAACTATCGTTCGGCAGTAGTTATGAATTTGGAAGACGCACGGGAGTTGGCGGAAGCCATTCTGCGTACGCTCCCATCAGAAGGCCCAAAAGGCGCGCTCAGTGGCGCAATAGGCTGATCCTCCGATGTCCCGCGAAACTACCGGTTCTATTCAGGGCTCGATTTACGACAATCCGGGTCTTGACGTTACTTCAGTCTCGCTTAAAGCGCCGACTGCTACAGCCGCAGGTAGCGGTGTCATTCTTCCGCTACCGGGCGAAGCTCCCCTCACGTCGCTTTAAGGATCGCCAGCACCAAGAACAGCAAGAGGTGGTGGTGGTCAGCGCAAATCGACTGGATCGTCTTTCGATTTGCAACATGGCGTTCGCGCCATGAAAGTTTACCCAATCGTAGAGGCGGATATTTCCGCATTGAAGTCGACCACTATAACATCGGGGGTCGCATTTACATTGGGCAGTTTATTTTTGGGGTATGCTGCTAATATCTTCATAGATTCAAGATTGAGCACGGACTTGCCGCCGACCGGCGAGGCGCTTGTCCATATAGTGATGCCCGTCTGTGTCGCTGTTGCCATCACCTTTTATGTGTTTGGGCTAATTTCCCAAATCAGCGGGTGGCGTACATGGGCGCGGGTAACAAGCAATACTAAAAATCAATCTCTATCCGCAGGGGCATCATAAGTGCCGCCACACCTAGCATCCGCTGATGGCTTCGCCAAAGATGTCCGGATTCTGTCTGTTGTTATAGCGGAATTGGAACTCCGCAATGTAGAGCGGGAGGTACTTGGCGCTGACCTTGTGGAAGGTCCCGACCATGCCGCGCTTCACCAAGGACCAGAAGCCTTCGATGGTGTTGGTGTGGATCGCGCCGACGACGTACTGGCCCTTGGCATGGTTGATGACCTTGTGCGGGTATTCCGCGTCCAGTCCGTGGTAGCCGATCCACTGGTCGGAAACGAGCAAGCTGACTTTCTCGGAAACCGCGCCGCGAACGAAAGCGCGGAGGGTGTTTCCGTCAACGCGCTGGATCACGCGGGCGACGACTGTGCCCTTACGCGCGACAGCGCCGACAACCGGGATTTTGCCCGATCCCGTGCCGCCGCGTCCGCTGTCGTCGCCGTTACCAGTCTTTCCGCCGCGCTTGCTGACATGGCGGTTCTTCGACTTTCCACCGACGAATGTCTCATCGACTTCAACGATGCCCATGAGCTGGTGAAACTCTTCGGTCGCCAATCCGGCGCGGA
>CAZNNJ010000152.1:0-9634 GCA_964574305.1 uncultured Rhodospirillales bacterium
GGGCCTTGGCGAGTTGTTCGATCGAGGGGCCGTAGGTGCCGTTGGGCTTGAACAGCTCGCGGGGCGCGTCGACCAGCCGTTGACGCGTGAAATCCCTCTGCTGGCGGCGGAGCGGGATGGGATTCGCCTGATTCATCAAGCCGGCAACTCGCTTGTTGAAAACGTCATCTTATGTCTTTCCGCCGTTTTTTCCAACGCGATGGCGCCGGGGTCTCGCCAAGCTCAGGGAACTTTGATACACTATGTATCGTTTCGAACAGGCGTTAATTGACTCGACATTTGTAAAGCATAGTTTCATATTGTTTTTCAATCGGACGTTTCCCAGTTTTGGCGTATAACCGCTTCGGTTGCTTCAAACCGTGAAACGTATGGGAGTTGATTGATGGGTCAGGGTATTTTCTCGCGGCGGAAGGTTCTCGAGTCCGGTCTGCTGCTGGTTCCCGCTGTCGCTTTGGCCCCGTCGCTGGCCAAGGCCGCGGGTGCTTGCGCCGATGCGAACGACAGCCTGCGCGCTTCGCTGCACTATGCCGAGATGGGGCCGGACGCGAAGCAGACTTGCTCCGCCTGCGGGTTTTTCGAGGCTGACGCCAGCAACGCGGCGTGCGGCAATTGCAAGATTTTCAACGGCCCGGCGAATCCGAAGGGCCATTGCGATTCGTGGTCGGCCAAAGGTTGATAGGCCAGGGGCTGATCTGACTTTTTAGAGAGAGATAGTCCCGAGAAGGGACTGGGGAGGTGGGCATGATCCGGTTGCATTCTCTTACACGGCCGCTCGGTTTGGCGGCCGGATTGGCTTTGATGACGGCAGCCGGTCATGCGTCCGCCGAAACCCGCGGCTATGTGGTCAGCTGGTTCGGCGTGTCCACCTATTATGGCGGCGAAAGCGATTGCCCGGACGGGCTCAATCCGATGTCGACCGAGTTCTACAAGCGCGAACTGCTGCGCCTGGGCTATTCGGAGCCCGACGCCACCAAGCTGCTGAAGGACTTCCCGGGCAATCCCGGCCAGCCCGACGGTGAATATATCAAGATCATGGGCACGCGCGGCGACAAGAAGACCAATGTCTACGCCCATCCCGAGTCGTCCTACGACCCTGGCCTGCATGAGATCCACGGCAAGTTCGCCTATGGCTTCAATCTGGACGGCAAGGCCGATTCGCCGATCTCCTTTACCGACCCGGATACGGGCGAAAAGGGCATCAAGAATCAATATTACCGGTCGTTGGGCTGCATCCGAAGCTTCCGCGCCCCGCCGCCGGCCCATCCGACCCTGGCCCAGGCCCAGTGGGACGTGCTGCGCGATGAGATGCCGGCCTGGGTGATCGAGGTCAGCGGCATCACCGATCCGAAGAATTCCGACAATGTGACGGTCACGATCTCGAAAGCCACCGATCATCCGTCACGCGATGCGACCGGCGCCATCCGCGCCGACATGTCCTTTGTCGTCGATCCCGATCCGCGCACCCACAATGTGCTGCACGGCAAGATCAAGGATGGCATCCTGACGACCGATGCCGCCGACATCCGCATCGTCGCCGATCCGTTCCTGATCCCGGAGTTTCATTGGACGCAGGCGCGGCTGAAGCTGAAGGTTGGCGATGACGGGTCGCTGAAGGGCATCCTCGGCGGATATCACGACTGGTACGCGCTCTATTGGAGCTATGCTGAGTCGGGCTGGGTCGAGGAGCACAGCGCCTCGGTCGATATGCCGGCGCTGTATTACTCGCTGAAGCGCAATGCCGATGCCTCTCCCGATGCGACCGGGCAGAACACGGCGATTTCGACCGCCTATGAGGTCGAGGCGGTTCCGGCGTTCGTGCTGCACACGGACGACAAGAACGACAAGAAAGTCTCCGACGCGGGCGCCGCGGCTCAGCCGCACCGCGTCGAGGCGAACATGGGTGGATGGTTGAGGAAGCTGGAATGGTAATGCTGAATACTCCGGCGCGCGTCTTCGGCGCGCTGGGCTTTGCCGCCGCGATCGCGCTGGCGGGATGCGGTCAAAAGGACGAGGCGCCGCCGACCAAGGGCGGGCCGGTTTCGCTGCGCCGGCTGACCGAGCCGGAATACCGGCAGATCGTCGCCGACGTCTTCGGCACGACCATCAAGGTTCCCGGCCGGTTTGAGCCCGATCAGCGCGACAACGGCCTGATCGCCGTCGGCACCTCGCGCGAAAGCGTCGCCGGCACCGGCTTCGAGCAATACGACCTGACCGCGCGCGGCATCGCCGCCCAGGTGATCGACGATGCCCACCGGGCGACGCTGATTCCCTGCACCCCGGCCAACGCCAAGGATCGCGACGATGCCTGCGCGACGCAGTTCATCGCCCGCACCGGACGGCTGCTGTTCCGCCGGCCGCTGACCAAGGACGAGCTGGCGACCTCGGTGAAGGACGCCGGCGACACGGCGGCCAAGCTCGGCAATTTCTATAGCGGGATCGAGCTCAGCGTAGTCGGGATGATGGATTCCTCGCAGTTCCTGTTCCGCCAGGAAGCGTCGGTGCCGGATTCGGACAATGCCGGCCAGCGCAAGCTGGACGCCTATTCCAAGGCCTCGCGCCTCAGCTTCTTCCTGTGGGACACGTCGCCCGACCTCGACCTGCTCGATGCGGCGGAGAAGGGTGAACTCGATACGGATGCCGGCACCGCCAAGCAGGTCGACCGCATGGTGAAGTCGCCGCGTCTGGCGGGGGGCGTGCGCGCCTTCTTCACCGACATGCTGGGCTTCGACGGCTTTGCCGCCCTGCAGAAAGACCCGACGATCTATCCGAAATACGGTTCGGCGGTGGGCATCGACGCGCAGGAGCAGACACTGCGGACGCTGGCCGACCTGCTGGTCACCAATAACGGCGACTATCGGGACATCTTCACCACCCGCAAGACCTACCTGACCCGTCTGCTCGGCTCTGTCTATGCCGTGCCGGTGATTGCCCAGACCGGCTGGGAATCGCATACCTATCCGGAAGGCGATCCGCGCGCCGGCATCCTGACGGAGGTGAGCTTTGTCGCGCTGCACTCCCATCCGGGCCGCAGCTCGCCGACCATCCGCGGCAAGGCGCTGCGCGAGGTGTTCCTGTGCCAGAAGGTGCCCGATCCGCCAGGCAACGTGAATTTCGCCCTGGTCCAGGACACCAAGAATCCGGCCTTCCATACCGCCCGCGCGCGGCTGGGCGCCCATATCAACCAGCCGACCTGCGCCGGCTGCCACAAGATCATGGACCCGGTCGGGCTGGCGATGGAGAATTTCGACTCCGCCGGCGGGTTCCGCGCGACCGAGAACGACTCGCCGATCGTCACCTCGGGTGAGATCGACGGCATGAAGTTCGACGACCTCGCCGGCTTCACCAAGGCGATCCACGATCACCCGCAGGCCCCGGTTTGCCTGGTCAACCGGATCTACGCCTTCGGCACCGGCCGCCAGTCGTCCAAGGACGATGCCGAGTGGCTGAATTACCAGGTCAAGCAGTTCGCCGCGTCCGGGTACAAAGTGCCCGAGCTGATGCGTCGGATTGCCAGCAGCAAGGCATTCTATCGGATCTCGACGCCGGGGACCGAAGCCAATAACGCAACCTTATCCATGGCGGGGACGGGCTCTCAGAAGGAGACAGCGAAATGAGTGCAATGAACGCGAGCCGCAGAAACGTTCTGCGCGGCATGATGGGTGGCGCGGCGGTGTCCGTCGGGCTGCCGTTCCTGGATTGCTTCTTGAACACCAGCGGCACGGCGCTGGCCAGCGGCGCACCGCTGCCCACGGCCTTCGGTACCTTCTTCTGGGGCTGCGGCCTGAACCCGGGCCGCTGGGAGCCGGCGAAGACCGGCGCCGGCTATGACATGAACATCGAGACCGCGTCGCTGACGCCGTTCAAGAACCGCATCAATGTCGTCAGCGGCATGAAGGTGTTCCTCGACGGCAAGGGCGCCCGTCCGCACTTCACCGGCGAAATGGCGATCCTGACCGGCGACGTTCCGCGCGAGCAGCCGAACTATGCCAGCCTGGACTCGATCGTGGCCGACACGATCGGCACCCGGACCCGCTTCCGCTCGCTGGAAGTGACCGGCACCGGCAAGCCGACGGACAGCTTGAGCCGCCGCAGCGCCAGCGTGACCAACCCGGCGGAAATCTCCCCGGCCGCGCTTTACACCCGCGTCTTCGGACCGGATTTCCGCGATCCCAACTCCGCGGACTTCAAGCCCGATCCGCGCGTCATGGTCCGCCGCTCGGTCCTGTCGGGCGTGACCGACCAGCGCGAGGCCCTGCTGAAGCAGGTCGGCGCCGGCGACAAGCAGCGCCTGGACGAGTACTTCACCGCGGTGCGCCAGCTCGAGCAGCAGCTTGACCTGCAGCTCCAGAAGCCGGAGCCGCTGGCGGCCTGTTCCGCCTCGGCCCAGCCGACCGATGCCGAGATCGGCACCGAGATCGACAGCGTCGTCGCCAACCACAAGCTGTTCGCACAGATTCTGGCCCATGCCGTGGCCTGCGACCAGACCCATGTGACGAACGTCGTCTTCGGCGAGGCGACCTCGCCGCTGCGCCGCGCCGGCACCGCGATGACCCATCACATCTTCACCCATGAGGAGCCGATGGATCCGAAGCTGGGCTATCAGCCGAACGCGACCTATTTCATGGGCCGCATCGTCGAGACGCTGGCGATGTATCTGGCGACCCTGGACAGCATCAAGGAAGGCGACCACACGCTGCTCGACCGGACCATGCTGCTGGCGCACTCCGAGACCGGCTTCGCCAAGATCCACGCGCTGGAGAACATCCCGATGTTCATCTGCGGCGGCGCCAACGGCAAGCTGAAGACCGGCCAGCACCTGAAGCTCGACGGCGAGCCGGTGACCCGCGTCGGCCTGACGATCCAGCAGGCGCTGGGCGTTCCGGTCGACAGCTGGGGCACCATGTCGCTCAATACGTCGAAGCCGCTCGGCGAGCTGATGGTCTGATAGTGCGATCCGATCGGGCGGGGCCGTTCGCGGTCCCGCCCGGCCGGATGTTCTTTGTTAGTGATCGCGCCCAAGGCGCGGATTTTCGGGAGGGCGATGAGATGCGGCTCGTAACGATAGGGCTTGGCGTCGTTGCTGTTGCAGCGGTTGGGTTTTTTGCCAGCCAGGCTTTGATGCATCCGGCTGAGAAGAAGGTGGCCGCGGTGCCGGAAGCCTCGGCCATGCCGCAGGGCGTCACCTTCCAGATCGTCGCGGCCCAGACCGCGATGAGCGCGATGGGCGCCTTCAAGGGCTATCCCGTCATCACCAACGAGAAGCATCACACGCTCTATACCTCCGATGCCGATGGGCCGAACAAGTCCAACTGCGCCGGCGACTGCACCAAGGACTGGCTGCCTCTGGCCGCGCCGGCCGACGCCAAGCCGTCCGGCTTCTGGGGTGTGATCACCCGCGACGACGGCTCCAAGCAGTGGACCCGCCATGAGAAGCCGCTCTACACCTATGCGTCCGACAAGAATGTCGGCGACATCAAGGGTTCCCAGGTTGAGGGCTGGCACTTCGTGCTCAACAACGCCATGACCGGCGTCACCCTGCCGGAAGGCATCGTCAGCGAGGAAATGGTGGCGGCCGGCGGCCAGGCCTTCGTCGATCCCAAGCAGCGCACGATCTATGCCTTCAGCGGCGACATCGCCGACGATAAGATCAAGTGCGCGCCGGGCGCCACCTGCGACTACAACTTCCTGCCGCTCCTGGCGCCGCAGCTGGCGACCAAGGTTGGCGACTTCACGTCGATCGCCCGTCCCGACGGCACGCGCCAATGGGCCTATCAGGGCGAGCCGCTCTATACCTATGACGGCGACGCCGAGCATGGTGAATCCAAGGGCCGCCTGGTCGACCCGCGCTTCCACGTCGCGCTGGCCGAAAAATATTACCAGCCGGCAGGCATCAAGTTCGGCCTTAATCACCGGGGCCGGGACTATCTGACCGACGCCAACGGCATGACGGCCTATGCCCGCGACCGCTTCCACTTCCAGGTCGGCGGCTTCAGCCTGAAGGGCGGCCAGGCCGGTGTGGCGCAGCTGGGCCAGTTCCTGGGCACCGGCACCTGCAAGGACGACTGCCTGAAGACCTGGACGCCGGTCGCGGCGCCCGACGACGCGAAGCCCTCGGGCTATTGGAGCGTCATGAAGCGCAAGGAAGGCGGCGCGCAGTGGGCCTACATGGGCTATGCGCTCTATACCTATAAGGGCGACCAGAAGCCAGGTGACGAGACCGCCCAGGACGATTTCGACATCTCGCTCGGCAAGACCCTGCCGGCGATCCCGCAGAACCCGATCGATGCCGTGTCGGCTCTGTATTGGCGCGAAGTCCAGCCGTAAGCTCAGCTTCAGCACTTAACGAAAGCGCCGTCCCTTGGCTGAGTGCCGAGGGGCGGCGTTTTCGTATCTGGAGCCTGCGCCACGCCTTGGGATAGCGCCGGCATAAAAATCTGTCTGGCGCGCCGCCGAATTTCGCTTACAGTCATGTCTGGCGGGGTTGACTAATGAAGAATGGATAAAATCGGCGTGTTGGTGGGTTATCCAGCCATGAGATGGCTGAGTGCGTGCATAGTCGGTTCGGTTCTGGCGGTTGCGGCAAGTTGTGCCGCGCCTGAGACGGGTTCGAGCCGGCAGGTGGGCGCGGCCGAGCCGCTGCCGGTCCAGGTTCCGATGTCGCCGGACCAGGAAAAGGACCGGGTCGATGCCAGGCAGGCCTATGTCTCGTGCCTGAAACAGGCCGCGCAGTATATCAAGGCGCAGGGCGGTTCCTCGGGCGATGAGGCGGCCCTGGTTGCACCTTTGTGCTACGCGCAATTCACCCGTTTCGAGGACGCCTCGACCGTCGCCATGTCGACCCGCGACAAGCGGGCCTACGATCGCGCCGGCGACAAGCGGCAGGTCGATTTCGCCTCCGACGCGATCCATCAGCAGACGGGACTGGCGGCGCTGACGCCCACCAAGCAATAAATCTGGGGAACCGAAATGGCTGGCAGCATGAAGGCATTCCGGCTGACGGAATGGGAAAAACCGCCGCGTCTGGTCGATACCGAAATTCCCAAGCCCGGCCACGGCCAGATCCTGGTCAAGGTCGCAGGCGCTGGCCTGTGCCATTCCGATATCGGCATGATGGCGATGCCCGAGGCGATCGGGAAGATGGCGGGCTGGTCGATGCCCTACACGCTGGGCCATGAGGTCGGCGGCTGGGTGGCCGAACTGGGACCGGGCGTGCAGGGGCTGGCCGTCGGCGATCCGGTCGTGCTGGTCTCGCCCCATTCCTGTGGCCATTGCCATTACTGCATGAGCGGCAACGACAATTCCTGCGTCGAGACCTATGCCGGCCGCGGCTATGGCCGCGACGGCGGGCTGGCGGAATTTGTGCTGGTCGACAGCGCCCGCTTCGTCGTCAAGCTGAACGGACTCGACCCGCGCGATGCCGGCCCGCTGAGCGATGCCGGTGCCACCGCCTATCACGCGGTGCGCCGCGTGCTGCCGAAGCTCGCGCCCGGCTCGACCGCCGTGGTGATCGGCGCCGGTGGCCTCGGCAGCTTCGCCATCCAGTTCCTGCGGGTGCTGAGCCCGGCCAGGGTGATCGCGGTCGACAACAACCCGGCCCGCCGCGCCATCGCGCTCGAATTCGGCGCCCACGAGGCGCTGGAGGGTGTCGACGAAGGCACGACCGCCGCGATCAAGGAGCGGACCAAGGGCGCCGGCGCCGACGCGGTGCTCGATTTCGTCGGCAACGACCAGAGCCTGGAATTCGGCCTGCCCGCCGTGCGCAACACCGGCTCCTTCGCGCTCGTCGGCGCCGGCGGCGGCACGCTGAACAAGAATGTCTGGGGCTATCTGCCCAAGGACGGCGAGCTGTTCAGCTTCCAGGGCGGCAGCATCCGCGACCTGCGCGAGGTGATCGCGCTGGTCGAAGCCGGGCTGGTCCGCAACGAAACCGAGCATTTCCCGTTCAGCAAGGTTGAGGAGGCCTATGACCGGCTTCACCACGGCAGCTTGCGCGGCCGGGCCGTGGTGATGCCGGATATCTGGGATTAGTTCGTGGGAGGCGGCAACGTCGTGATCATTAGGTGGGTGGTTGGCTTAATTGGGCTCGGGCTTTGGCTGTTCACCGTGTTCCACGTGGTGATGCTGACCGTTCGCTATATAGGCGCATGGCGTAGCGGAGAGATCAGGTGGACATTTTGGGGCGCATGGGGACGTGACATGCCCCCGAGCATCGAATCCCATCGCAAATGGGCCGTGGTCGGAGCGCTCACGTTCATGGCGCTCATTGCAACCAGCATTCAAATCTCAAACTGAGACACTACCGGATGGCGACATCGCTCTACGACCTCAGCGTGCCGACTTTCCTGCAGACGATCAGCGCCGTCGGTGGCTTTCTCGACAAAACGGTAGCGCATTGCACTGAGACGGGCGCCGACCCCGACGATTTCGTCTCTGCGCGCCTCTACGACGACATGGCGCCGTTCCACTTCCAGATCGAGGCCTTGTCGCACCACGCCGTGTGCGGGCTGGAGGCCCTGAGGACCGGCGTTTTCGACGCGCCCGCCCTCGTCGGGTGGATGCCGTTCGCCGATCTACGGGCCATGATCGTCCGGGCGGAAGCAGCGTTGACGGCGCTTACCCCCGACGCGGTCAACGGCTGGGCGGGCAAGGACCTGGACCTGCAGATCGGCCCGCGGCTGCTCAGCTTCACGTCGGAGACCTATATCCTCTCCTTTGCGCTGCCCAACTTCCATTTCCACGCTGTCACCGCCTATGACATCCTGCGCACGCGGGGCGTGCCGTTGGGAAAGCGCGATTACGAGGGGCGCCTGCGCACCCGGCCGGCCTAGGCGTTCACGATTTTGTGGCCCGCAAAACGAAATAGGGCGAACGATTCGTACACCCCTTCGCATTGCAAACAGAATCCTATAGAGGATTGCCGGGCGTTTTGTTTCGGTAACTTGACCGTACGGCCCTGAAGTTCGATCGCCGTCCGGAAAGCGCCCATGTCCACAGCAGTAGCCAGCCCCCGCGCCTTGGTGCGCCTGGACACGTCGAAGCCGCTCTGGCGCGTCTTCCTCGTGTTCCTGATGCCGATGATGGCGACCAATGTGCTGCAGCTGGCCTCGAACACGACCAATTCGATCGTGATCGGCAAGATGCTGGGCGTGCATGCGCTTTCGGCGATGGCCGGGTTCTTCCCGATCCTGTTCCTGCTGATCTCCTTCGTCATCGGCCTGGGCTCGGGCGCCAGCGTGCTGATCGGCCAGGCCTACGGCGCGAACGAGCTGGTGCGGGTCAAGGGCGTCGCCGGCACCACACTCACCGTGTCGATCGCCATGGGGCTGATCATCGCAGCCTTCGGTGGCCCGTTCGTCGAAACCATGCTGAAGGTGCTGCACACGCCACCGGACGTGCTGGCCGACGAGACCGCCTATGCGGAGATATTCCTTTATTCGGTGCCGGTGCTGTTCGTCTTCATCATCTACACCACCATCACGCGCGGCGTCGGCGATGCGCTGACCCCGTTCCTGGCCCTGCTGGTCCAGAACGTGGTCGGTCTCCTGATGATGATCGCGCTGATCAAGGGCTGGGGCGGCCTGCCCAGGATGGGGGTGATCAGCGCGGCCTATGCGACGATCTTCTCCTTCCTGTT
>CAZNNJ010000153.1:0-9624 GCA_964574305.1 uncultured Rhodospirillales bacterium
CAGTCAAGACCAACATCCAGGAACCGCTCAACAAGAGCCGGGACTTCCAGCTTTGCCCCTTAATAAGGACAGCCGCTCAATGACCTCCCCGCGCGTCGCCGTGCTGGTGCCCTGCTATAACGAGGAGGCCGCGATCCGCCAGGTCGTGACCGACTTCAAGGCGGCGCTGCCCGAAGCCACGGTCTATGTCTATGACAACAACTCGACCGACGGCACCATCGCCGTGGCCAAGGCCGCCGGCGCGGTCGTGCGCACGGAAAAGATGCGTGGCAAGGGCAATGTCGTCCGCCGCATGTATGCCGATATCGAGGCCGACGTGTACGTGCTGGTCGATGGCGACGACACCTATGAGGCGGCGGCCGCCCGCGCGATGGTCGACCGGCTATGGGCCGAGCAGCTGGACATGATCAACGGCCAGCGCATCACCGATATCGAGGCCGCCTACCGGCCCGGCCACAAGCTGGGCAATGTCGTGCTGACCGGCATCGTGCGGAAGGTCTTCGGCGACCCGATCAGCGACATGCTGTCCGGCTACCGCATCATGTCGCGCCGCTTCGTGAAATCCTTCCCGACCATCGCCGAGGGCTTCGGCATCGAGACCGAGATGACGGTCCACGCCCTGCAGCTCAAGATGCCGATCACCGAGATGCCGACCAAGTACAAGGACCGGCCGGCCGGCTCGGCCAGCAAGCTGCGCACCTACCATGACGGCGTGCTGATCCTCTCCACTATCCTCGGGCTGGTGAAGCAGGAGCTGCCGATGGCCTTCTTCGGCGCCATCGCGGCATTTCTGGCCGCCACCTCGCTGATCCTGGCCTATCCGATCGTGATCGAGTTCGCTCGCACCGGCCTGGTCCCGCGCTTCCCGACCGCCATCGCCGCCACCGGCATCATGACCCTGGCCTTCCTCAGCCTGACCTCCGGCGTCATCCTGGATTCGGTGACGCGGGGACGATGGGAGGTCAAGCGATTGCAATATCTGGCGCTGAAAGGGCCCGGCGTAGACTGAGCGGCGCCCGGGCGCCGCATGCATATCGCCATCGTCGGCTACGGCACGTCCGGGCAGGCGCTCGCCGCGCTGCTGGCGCTGGATGATCACAAGATCGAGGTATTCGAGCGCGCGCCCGCACTGGGTCCCGTGGGCGCCGGCATCTTGCTGCAGCCGACCGGGCTGTGGGTCCTGTGGCAGATGGGGCTGCTCGGCGAGGCGCTGCGGTACGGCGCGCCGGTCCAGCGCTTGTTCGGCGACAGCGCCTCCGGCCGGCCCGTCATGGACATGCGCTATGCCGCGCTCGACCCCAGGCTGGCCGGTCTCGGCATGCAGCGGGGCGCGCTGTTCCAGCTACTGAAATCGGCTTGGCCCGACGCCGAAGCCGTGCGTTGCGGCCATGACATCCTGTCGATCAGCGGCGATGGTCGCTGTCTCAACGACGATACCGGCCGCCGGCACGGCCCCTACGACCTGGTCGTCATCGCCAACGGCGCGGCGTCGAAGCTGCGCGATGTGCTGGCGCCGCACCGGATGAACCGGCCCTATCCGTGGGGCGCGCTCTGGTGCCTGCTGCCGCAGGGCGACTGGCCGCATGTCGCCGACCTGCGCCAGCGCTACCGCGCCGCGCGGCGGATGATGGGCCTGCTGCCGGTCGGCAGCCGGCCGGACAACCCGGTACGGCAGCTGAGCTTCTTCTGGAGCCTGCCGACAGCGAGCATCGAGCATTGGCGCGAGTGCGGCCTCGCCGCCTGGCACGACGAGGCGGCCGCTCTGTGGCCCGAGGCCGCTCCGCTGCTGACCCACATCAACGCCGCCGGCATCCTGATGCAGGCAAGCTATCGCGACGCCGTGCTGAAGCGCTGGCAGCGCGCCCCGGTCGTGCTGATCGGCGACGCCGCCCACGCGATGAGCCCGCAGCTGGGGCAGGGGGTCAACATGGCGTTGATGGACGCAATGGCGCTGCGCGATGCTTTGCGCACCGAACCCAGCCTCGAGGCCGCGCTGGCCCGCTACGAACGCGAACGCCAGGCCCATGCCGGCATCTACCAGTTCTGGAGCCGCTGGCTGACCCCCCTGTTCCAGTCCGAACGCGATACGGCCGCGTGGGCCCGCGACCTCACCTTCATCCCGATGGCCAAGCTGCCGGTGAGCCGAGGCCAGATGCTGCGCGTGCTGACCGGCACGCGGAAGGGCTGGTTCGGCAAGCTCAAGCTGCCAGAGGATTTCCTCGATGCGCTTGGGGCGGCGTTCAGCGAGCAACCCTCGCCCGTGAAACGGGAGAGGGAGGGACCCATTGCGTCAGCAATGGGAGGGTGAGGGACAGCTGCCGGATGGAGGGTTACCCTCACCCTCCCAGCCTTCGGCCGGCCCCCTCCCTCTCCCGCGTTGCGGGCGAAGGGCTTTCAGCAGCCGGCACTTTCCGTTAATCACCGCCCACCCATGGACCGATTCACCCTAGCCCATCCGATTCTGCGCCTCATGCCGCCCGAAGCCGCCCATCGGGCGACGATCCATGGGCTGCGCCTGGGGCTGGGCGGGCGCGACGACACGTCGGACGATCCGATCCTGGCGATCAGCCGCTTCGGCCTCGATTTCGCCAATCCGGTCGGGCTGGCCGCCGGCTTCGACAAGAATGCCGAGGTGGTGAAGGCGATGCTGGCGCTGGGATTCGGCTTTGCCGAGTTCGGCACGGTGACGCCGCTGCCCCAGCCTGGCAATCCGAAGCCGCGCATCTTCCGCCTGCCGGACCAGCAGGCTGTCATCAACCGGCTCGGCTTCAACAATGCGGGGCTGGAAGCGGCGGCGGAACGCGCGGCGCACCTCAAGCGCGGGCGCGGCATCGTCGGCGGCAATATCGGAAAGAACAAGGACCAGACCGACGCGGTGGCCGATTATGTCACCGGCGCGGCACGACTTAGCCCGCTGGTCGACTACCTGACGGTCAATGTCTCCTCGCCTAATACGCCGGGGCTCAGGGCTCTGCAGGGCAGGGCGATCCTGACAGAGCTGCTGTCGGCGGTGCAGGCGGCACGGCAGAAACCGGTGCCGGTGCTGGTCAAGATCGCACCCGACCTGACCGATGCCGATCTCGATGACATCGTCCATGCCGCGGCCGACTCCCGGATTGCCGGCATCATCGTCTCCAACACCACCATCGCCCGCCCGCCGGAGCTGCCGCGCGATCTGGCGGCCGAGACTGGGGGCCTCAGCGGCGCTCCGCTGTTCCAGCCCTCGACCGAGATGCTGCGCAAGGCCTGGCGCCTGTCCGGTGGCGCGATTCCGCTGGTCGGGGTCGGCGGCATCGCCGGCGCCGACGACGCCTATGCGAAGATCCGCGCCGGCGCGTCGCTGGTGCAGCTCTATACCGCGCTGGTCTATCAGGGACCTGGCCTGGTCAAGCGGATCAAGGCCGGGCTGGCTGCGCGGCTCAAGGCCGACGGCTTCGCGCGGCTCGAGGATGCAATCGGCACGGAAGGCCGATGAAGTCGCTGCGCGGCATCCAATCGCTTGCCGACCGGTACGACACCTATGTGATCGATCTGTGGGGCACGTTGCATAACGGCATCGTCGCCTATCCCGGCGCGGCCGACGCGCTCAAGCGGCTGAAGGACCGGGGCAAGACGATCGGCCTGCTGTCGAACGCGCCGCGCCGGGCCGCGCTGGCGGTCGAGATGCTCGAAGGGCTGGGCATCGGACGCGAGCTCTACGATGCCATACTGACCTCAGGCGAATCGGTCTTCCGTGCGCTCAGCGACCGCTCCGATCCGTGGACGCAAAAACTGACCGGCGCCTGCTGGCATCTGGGTTCTTCGCGCGACCTCCGCCTGTTCGAGGGACTCGATATCGAGCTCAGCGAACACCCAGAGCCTGGCTGCGGCTTCTGCGTCAATACGGGCGCCAAGATGAACGAGGAACGGCTGGAAGACTACCAGGAAGACCTCGATACCGCGCTTTCCATGGGCCTGCCGATGATCTGCGCCAACCCGGATATCTGGGTTCCGGTCGGCGATATATTGGCGATCTGCGCCGGCGCCTTCGCCGAATATTACGAGGAAAAGGGCGGCGACGTGTCGTGGCACGGCAAGCCGCGTCTGCCGATCTATCGCCAGCTTTTCGCCGAACTGGAGGCGGGCGGCGCCACGGTCGACCCGGCCCGGACGCTCGCCATCGGCGACGGGCTGCACACCGACGTCGCTGGCGCGGCAGGGGTGGGGATCGCCAGCGCGCTGCTGGTCGGCGGCGTCCATGCGCCCGACCTCAAGCTCAACTGGCGGGGCAAGCCCAACCGCGACGCGCTGACGGCGCTGATCGACAAGACCGAAGCCAAGCCCGATCATGTGCTCCGTCGGTTCGCCTGGTGAGTCGGCCCCAGTGGCGCTCCAGGTGGCGCCGGTGCCCATTGGTCGGTGACCACTGAATGATCGCCTATGTCGTCCGCCGCCTGCTGCTGATCCCGCCGACCCTGTTCGGCATCTTGCTGCTGAACTTCACCATCGTGCAGTTCGCGCCGGGCGGCCCGGTCGAGCAGGTCATCGCCCGCCTGCAGTCGGAGAGCGATACGCAAGGAGCCGGTGCAGGCGCTTATCGCGGCGCCGAGGGCGTCGATCCCAAGCTGGTCAGGGAGATCGAGCAGCAGTTCGGTTTCGACAAGCCGCCGCTGGAGCGGTTCGGGCTGATGATCGGCAACTATCTGAAGTTCGACCTCGGCGAGAGCTATTTCCGCGGTGAGCGGGTGGCGAGCCTGATCGCCCGCAAGCTGCCCACATCCTTTGCGCTGGCATTCGTCGCGACAGTAATCGCCTATCTGGTCTCGGTGCCGCTCGGCATCGCCAAGGCCGTGCGCGACGGGTCTGGGTTCGATCTGATCAGCAGCCTCGTCATCGTCTTCGCCTATGCGGTGCCGAGCTATCTGTTCGCCGTGCTGATGATCGAGTTCCTGGCCGGCGGCAGCTACCTCCAGCTCTTTCCACTGCGCGGCCTGACATCGGACGATTGGGCTATGCTGCCCTGGTGGCGGAAACCGCTCGATCTCGCCTGGCATCTGATCCTGCCGGTGACGGCGCTGGTCGCCGGCAGCTTCGCCCGGCCGACCCTGCTGACCAAGAACGCCTTCATCGAGGCGATCGGCAAGCAATATGTCACCACCGCCCGCGCCAAGGGGCTGACGCCGAACCAGGTGCTCTACTTCCATGTCTTCCGCAACGCGATCCTGGTGGTGGCCGTGGGCTTTCCCGGCGCCTTCCTGCGCATGCTGTTCGTCGGCGCGCTGCTGATCGAGATCATCTTCTCGCTCGACGGGATGGGGCTGCTGGGCTTCGAATCCGTCGTCACCCGCGATTATCCGGTCGTCTTCGGCACGCTTTATGTCTTCACCCTGGTCGGGCTGCTGGTGAATATCGTGACCGACATCGTGACCATGGCGATCGATCCGCGCATCGATTTCGCCGGGCGGCCAACATGATGCAGCAAATCTGATGTCGCCTCTTACGCGCCGTCGGCTGGCGCTGTTCCGGCAGAACCGGCGCGGCTACTGGTCGGCAATCATCCTCGGCATCCTGCTGCTCGTCACCTTGCCGGCGGAGTTGATCGCCAATGACCGGCCGCTCATCGTCTCCTATGCCGGATTCCTCTATTTCCCGGTGCTGAAGGACTATCCGGAAACCGCCTTCGGCGGCGATTTCGAAACCTATGCCGATTACGGCGACGCCTATCTGCAGCAGCAGATCCGGAGCAGCGGCTGGATCCTGTGGCCGCTGATTCCGTTCTCCTACCGCTCCCCGGTCACCGACCTGGAGATACCCGCGCCCGCGCCGCCATCGGCGCGCAACTGGCTGGGGACCGACGACCAGCAGCGCGATGTGCTGGCCTGGCTGATCTATTCCTTACGCACCTCGCTGCTGTTCGGCGTCGCGGTCGCAGCTTTGTGCAGCGTCATCGGCGTGCTGGCCGGCAGCGTCGAGGGTTTCTTCGGCGGCTGGGTCGATCTGGTATTGCAGCGGCTGACCGAGATCTGGGTCGGGCTGCCGGTGCTGTTCCTGCTGATCATCATGGCCTCGATCGTGACGCCGACCTTCTGGAACCTGTTTCTGCTCGTCAGCCTGTTCGCCTGGATGCCGCTGGCGCAGCTGGTGCGGGCGGAAGTGCTCAGGGTCCGCGCGCTGGACTATGTGCGGGCGGGCAGGGCGCTCGGGCTGGGCCCGGCGACGCTGATGTTCCGCCATATGCTGCCCAATGCCCTGGTCGCGACCTTCTCCTACCTGCCGTTCGAGCTGACCGGCGCCATCGCCACGCTGGCCGCGCTCGACCTCATCGGCTACGGCATGCCCCCCGGCTCGCCGTCGCTGGGCACCTTGCTGAACGAGGGCCGCACCAACCTTCAGGCGCCATGGCTGGGCCTCACCGGCTTCTTCACCCTGGCGATCGTGCTGACCCTGCTGACCTTCCTGGGCGAGGCGGTGCGCGACGCCTTCGATCCCAGGCGCCAGCTCGACCATCCCAGCACCCCGGACTTGCCGTGACTGAGCCCGTCCTGTCGGTGCGCGACTTCAAGGTCGAATTCCCCAACCACGACCGGACAGTCGCCGCCGTACGCCGTATCAGCTTCGACATCATGCCGGGCGAAATCCTGGCCTTGGTCGGCGAATCCGGTTCGGGCAAGTCGGTAACGGCCTTGTCGATCCTGGACTTGCTGCCCCCAGGCTCACAGGCCCGGACCCGGGGCAGCATCCTCTACCGGGGTGCCGAACTGGCTGGCGCGCCGCAATCGACGCTGCGCCGGCTGCGCGGCAACCGCATCGGCATGATCTTCCAGGAACCGATGACCTCGCTGAATCCAATCCATCAGATTGGCCGGCAACTTATTGAAGTCCTCCGCATTCACCAGCCGGCTTCACACAAGATCTTAACCGGCAAGGCGATCGATCTTCTCCATCAAGTCGGCATTCCTGATCCGGAGCAGCGGATGGCGTCCTACCCGCACGAACTCTCGGGCGGACAGCGGCAGCGCGTGATGATCGCAATGGCAGTTGCCAACCAGCCCGACCTGCTGATCGCCGACGAGCCGACCACCGCGCTCGACGTCACCGTCCAGGCCCAGATACTCGACCTGCTGCGCGAGATGCGGGGCCGGCTCGGCATGGCGATCCTGTTGATTACCCACGATCTCGGCATCGTCCGCACCATGGCCGACCGGGTCGCGGTAATGCGGCAGGGCGAGATCGTCGAAATCGCCGATGCGGCGGCCTTGTTCGCCGAACCCAAGCATCCCTATACAAGGATGCTGCTGGCCGCCGAACCGAAAGGCCCGTCATTGCCGGCGCAGCCGGACGCCCCGGAAGTTCTGCGCGGACGCAATATCCAGGTCCGCTTCCCGATCCGCTCGGGCGTCTTCCGCCGGGTGACCGGCCATGTCGAGGCCGTCGCCGGCATCGATCTCGATGTCAGGGCAGGGGAGACGCTGGGCGTCGTCGGGGAATCAGGGTCAGGCAAGACCACGCTCGGGCTCGCCTTGCTGCGTCTGCTGGACAGCGACGGCGCCATATCCTTCCAGGGCCAGGACCTCGCAGCGCTGAAGCCGCGCGAGATGCGCCCACTACGCCGTCAGATGCAGATCGTCTTCCAGGATCCGTACGGCTCGCTGTCGCCGCGCATGACGGTTGGCGACATCGTCGGCGAGGGCTTGCGCGCCCACCGCGTCGCCACCGCCAGCGAACGCGACCGCTTGGTCCGCGAAGCGCTGGCCGAGGTCGGACTGGATGCCGACGTACGCCACCGCTACCCGCACGAATTCTCCGGCGGCCAGCGCCAGCGTATCGCCATCGCCCGCGCCATGGTGCTGCGCCCCAAGCTCGTGATCCTGGATGAACCGACCTCCGCCCTCGACCGCTCGGTCCAGGCCCAGATCGTCGACCTGCTGCGCGACCTCCAGGTCCGCCACGGCCTGGCCTATGTCTTCATCAGCCATGACCTGCGCGTGGTACGGGCTTTGGCCAGCGAAGTGCTGGTCATGAAAGATGGCAGGGTGGTAGAGCAGGGGCCGGCGGAGCGGATTTTTACCGCGCCTCGGGAGGAATATACCAAGGCGTTGCTGGCTGCGGCCCTCGCGTAGGGTGGATGAGCGGAGCGTAATCCACCAGCCGTGCGAAGCACGGCATTCGGTGCGGGCGCTTAGATGCGTTGGTGGATTACGCTCCGCTCATCCACCCTACGAAATCCTACTTCCACAGCCGGTCCAGCTCGGCGGCGACGGCTTCGCCCATGCCCGCGGTGCCGACGGTCTGCTGGCCGGCGCTGGCAATGTCGCCGGTGCGGATGCCGGCGTTGAGCACGTTCTGGACGGCGGTCTCGACCAGGTCGGCCTCCTCGGCATGGCCGAAGGAATAGCGCAGCATCATCGCGACCGAGAGGATCATGGCGAGCGGGTTGGCGATGCCCTTGCCGGCGATGTCGGGGGCCGAGCCGTGTATCGGCTCGTACATCGCGGCGCGCTTGCCGCCTGCCTGGACGGCGCCGAGCGAGGCCGAGGGCAGCATGCCGAGCGATCCGGTCAGCATCGAGGCCTCGTCGGACAGGATATCGCCGAACAGATTGTCGGTGACGATGACGTCGAACTGCTTGGGATTGCGCAGCAGCTGCATGGCGCAATTGTCGGCCAGCATGATCGACAGGCCGACGTCGGAATATTCCTTGGCGTGGATGGCGTTCACCTCCTCGCGCCACAGGCGGCCGGATTCCATGACATTGGCCTTCTCGACCGAGTAGACATGGTTGCGGCGGACACGGGCGAGGTCGAAGGCGACGCGGGCGACGCGGTGGATTTCGCTGGTCGTATAGACCTGGGTGTTGATGCCGATGCGCTCGCCGTTCGGCAGGTCGCTGATGCCGCGCGGCTCACCAAAATAGACGCCGCCGGTGAGTTCGCGGACGATCATGATGTCCAGGCCGCGCACGATCTCCGGCTTCAGGCTGGAGCTGTCGATCAGCGCGTCGAACACCAGGGCCGGGCGCAGATTGGCGAACAGCTCGAGTTCCTTGCGGACGCCGAGCAGGCCGGCCTCGGGCCGTAGATGAAAGGGCAGGTTGTCCCACTTCGGGCCGCCGACGGCGGCTAGGATCACGGCGTCCGCCGCCTTGGCGCGGGCAACGGTCGCCTCGGACAGCGGCGTGCCCTCGGTCTCGTAGGCGCAGCCGCCAACCAGCGCTTCCTCGGTCTCGAAGGCGATGCCGCGGCGATCCTGCAGCCAGGCGAGCAGCCGGCGGGCCTCGCCCATGACCTCGGGGCCGATGCCGTCGCCGGGCAGGAGCAGGATCTTATGGCTCATGGGAATCTCTGTTGATTAGTTCGTTACGACCACAGCCAGGGCTGGGACTGATGCTGGCGCTGCTCGAAGCTGGCGATCTCGGCGCTGCGCTGCAGGGTCTGGCCGATCTCGTCGAGGCCCTCCAGCAGCTGGGTCTTGCTGGTCGGGTTGATCTCGAACGAAAAGCTCTCGCCGTTGGCGCGGATCACCTTCTGGTTCGGCAGGTCGATGGTGAGCACCCTTGCATTGTCGCTGGCGGCGTCGGCCATCAGCACATCGATCTGCTCTTGGCTCAGCACGATCGGCCGCATGCCGTTCTTGTAGCAGTTTCCC
>CAZNNJ010000154.1:0-9623 GCA_964574305.1 uncultured Rhodospirillales bacterium
TCCACATCGGTGAAGCAGCGGTTGATGAAGCGGTCGCCGAACCGCTCGATCGAGGGCGGGATGCGGGTGATATCGATCAAATCCGAACCCAGGCCGGGGATCACTCCACCACTCCTCCGCTGCGCGCCAGCGCGATGCGCAGCCGCATCTCCTTGATTGCCGGCACCAACCCGACAAACAGCGCCTCGCCGACCAGGAAATGGCCGATATTGAGCTCTACCACCTGCGGCAGCGCCGCGACCGCGCCGACATTGTCGAAGGTGAGGCCGTGGCCGGCATGGACCTCGAGCCCGATCTCGTGGGCGAGTTTGGCGGCCTTGGTCAGCCGGCGCAGCTCCTCCGCGTGCGCGGCGCCGGTCGTATCGGCATAGGCGCCGGTATGAAGCTCGACGACATGGGCGCCGACATCCTTTGCTGCCCGCACCTGCCCCAGATCCGGCCCGATAAACATCGAGACGCGGATGCCGACCGCCGCCAGCTGGGGCACGATGCGCTCCAGCCGCTCGCGGTCGCCGATCACGTCGAGCCCACCCTCGGTGGTGCGCTCGGCCCGCCGCTCAGGCACCAGGCAGACTGCGTTGGGGGCAAGGCCGCAGGCGATGGTCGTCATTTCGTCGGTCGCGGCCATTTCGAGATTGAGCGGCAGCGACGTCGCCGCCTTGATCCGGGGCAAATCCGCATCGCCGATGTGCCGGCGATCCTCGCGCAGATGGACGGTGATGCCGTCGGCCCCGGCCTCGGTCACGGCCAGCGCCGCGCGCACCGGGTCCGGATGCGAGCCGCCGCGGGCGTTCCGCAAAGTCGCGACATGGTCGAGATTCACCCCGAGCCGGGGCACTTTCGGGAGGGTCATGGCGTTATTGGCTGGGGTATCACTGGCTGCGGGCGCGGTCGACTTGGTTGATCACCGGCGTCGCCCGCAGCACCGCGATGATGTTGGTCAGATGCTTCAGGTCATGCACCTGGATGTCGATCAGCAGGTCCCAGAAATCGACCGACCGGCTGACGATCCGAAGATTGATGATATTGCCGCCGTTGCGCCCGATCACGGTCGACAGCGTGCCCAGGCTGCCCGGCTCGTTGGCGATGGTGACGAACAGGCGGCCGACATGGTCGTTGGCCTCGGCGTCGTCGCCCCAGGAAATGTCGAGCCAGCGCTCCGGCGTCTCGGAGAAGCTCTCCAGCGTCTCGCAATCGATCGTGTGGACGGTGACGCCCTTGCCGGTGGTGACGATGCCGACGATGCGGTCGCCGGGCAGCGGATGGCAGCAGCGGGCGAAATGGACCGCGAGGCCAGGGATGAGGCCGCGGATCGGCAGCGGCCGTTCCTTGCCCTTGAGCTTGGCCTTGGGCGGGAACGGCAGGACCTTGGTCTCGGCCTCCAGCGCCTCGTCCGGCGTGGCCGGCGCGTGTTTCTCCGGCGGATAGAGCACGACGGCGACTTCACGGGTCGTCCGGTTGCCGGCGCCGATATCGGCATAGAGGTCTTCGACCGTCTCGGCATGGAGCGTCTTCAGCGCCGCAAGCAGCGCCTTCTCGGTCAGCTCATGCCCGTCATGGCGGAAGGCCTTCTGCAGCATCGCCTTGCCCAGCGTCGCATATTCCTTGCGCTGCTGGTTGCGGACATAGCGGCGGATGCGGGCCCGGGCCTTGCCGGTGACGACGAAACGCTCCCAGGCCGGGGACGGCGTCTGGCTCTTCGACTGGATGATATCGACCTGGTCGCCATTGTTCAGCTTGCTGTTCAGCGGCACGATGCGGCCGTTGACCTTGGCGCCGACGCAATGGTCGCCGACCTGCGAATGGACGGCATAGGCGAAGTCGACCGGCGTCGCCCCGCGCGGCAGGGCGATCAGATCGCCCTTGGGCGTGAAGCAGAAGACCTGGTCCTGGAACATCTCGAGCTTGGTGTGCTCGAGGAATTCCTCGGGCTTCTGCGCGTTGTCGACGATTTCCAGCAGCTCGCGCAGCCAGCGATATTGCTTGCCGTCCGACCGCTCGTTCGATTTGTAGGCCCAGTGCGCGGCGACGCCGAGTTCCGACTCCTCATGCATCTCGCGGGTGCGGATCTGGATCTCGATGCGGTGCCGCTCGGGCCCGATCGCCGCCGTATGCAGGCTGCGATAGCCGTTGGGCTTGGGTGTCGAGATATAGTCCTTGAAGCGGCCCGGCACGGTCGGATAGCGGCCGTGGATGACGCCCAGCACCTGATAGCATTCCGGGATCGTCTCGACGACGATGCGGAAGGCCATGATGTCGGACAGTTGCTCGAACGCGATATTCTTGACCTGCATCTTGCGCCAGATCGAATAGGGCGTTTTTTCCCGGCCCGACACCGACGCGACCATCTTCTCTTGCGCCATGTCGCGTTCCAGCGCGGCGACGATCCGGCGGGGCAGATCGCCACCCTCCTGCCGCAGGAAGGCCAGGCGCGAGATGATGCCGTTGCGCGCGTCGGGATAGAGCTCGGCGAAGGCCAGGTCTTCCAGCTCGTCCTTGATGCCGTGGATGCCGATGCGCTCCGACAGCGGAGCATAGATTTCCAGCGTCTCGCGGGCGATGCGGCGGCGCTTCATCTTGTCGCCGATATAATGCAGCGTCCGCATATTGTGCAGGCGATCCGCCAGCTTCACCAGCAGGACGCGGATATCCTCCGACATCGCCAGCAGCAGCTTGCGGAAATTCTCCGCCTGCTTGGCCTGGTCGTTGGTGCCGCCGGGATCGACGTTCTGAAGCTCCATCCGCGACAGCTTGGTCACGCCGTCGACCAGCCGGGCGATCTCGGGCCCGAACAGGCGTTCGATATCGGTCAGCGTCGCCGCGGTATCTTCGATCGTGTCGTGCAGCAGCGCGGTCACGATCGACGCGCTGTCCAGCTTCATCTGCGTCAGGATGCCGGCGACTTCGAGCGGATGGGAGAAATAGCTGTCGCCGGATGCACGCAACTGGCTGCCGTGCATCTTAAGCGAATAGACATAGGCGCGGTTAAGCGCGTCTTCGTCGGCGTTGGGATCGTAGGCCTTGACCCGCTCGACCAGCTCGTACTGGCGGATCATCGGGCGCTTCGTAGAGGTTTCGGCGGCCGCGCTCATCAGGTCCTTCGGCTAAAAGATTTGGCCGGCCGCCGCCGGAGTGACGAAAATCCCCTTATTCGTCATCCAGGTCGAAATTGTCGGCCGGCTCCTGGCCGTGGCCGGGGATCGATTCCTCGTCGTCGTCCAGCGCTTCGTCCAGGTTGGCGTCGTCGCCCATCGACAGCTCGCCCTCATCGTCCTGGTCGATCATGCCTTCGTCGGCCAGGGTCTGCAGCTCGCCGTCGGGGCGGACCCAGCCCTGCTCGCCTTCCATCAGGTCGATGATCTCATCCTCGTGCTCATCGGACGGGATGACCTTCTGATGGCCGCGCACCAGCGACTCGCGCAGCTCATCCAGGACCACGGTCTCCTCCGCGATCTCGCGCAGCGCGACGACGGGGTTCTTGTCGTTGTCGCGATCGATGGTTAGAGTCATTCCACCGCCGATCTCGCGGGCGCGCTGCGACGCCATCATGACGAGCTCAAAGCGGTTCGGAATTTTCAGTACGCAGTCTTCGGCGGTAACGCGCGCCATATTCAGATGCCTCGGCGATGTTTGCTTGATCCGTACATGTAAATCGGCAGCCCTTTCAGTGCAAGGGTTGCCACCCGGACCGCATGCGTTACATGACAATAAAGAAACTTTATCCGGCCCGCATTAATCGCCGGAACCAAGGATTTGGCAGGGGTGTTCACCCCACATATTTGAGAGACATTCCATGTTTAACGACAATTCCACCCGGCCGCACGATTCCCATTCCGACCCTGCAACCCGCCGTGAGGATGGCCGCCGCGAGGATGACGGCATCTTCTATAAGGAAGACCGATCCGCCATCTTCATCGACGGCGCCAACCTGTATGGCGCCGCGCGGTCGCTCGGCTTCGAGATCGACTACAAGAAGCTGCTGAAATGGGGCGCCTCGAAGGGGCGGCTGGTGCGCGCCTTCTATTACACCGCGCTGATCGAGGACCAGGAATATTCGCCGATCCGCCCGCTGGTCGATTGGCTCGACTATAACGGCTACACCATGGTCACCAAGCCGACCAAGGAGTTCACCGACGCCACCGGGCGGCGCAAGATCAAAGGCAATATGGATATCGAGCTCGCCGTCGACGTGATGGAGATGGCGGATCATGTGAACCATATCATCCTGTTCTCGGGCGACGGCGATTTCCGCCGCCTGGTCGAATCGGTCCAGCGCAAGGGCGTCAGGGTGACGGTGGTGTCGACCGTCCGCTCCCAGCCGCCGATGGTGGCCGACGAGCTGCGCCGCCAGGCCGATCATTTCCTCGAGCTTCAATCGCTGGCGCCCTTCATCGCCCGCAAGCACCAGCCGCGTCCCTATAACGAGGCTGAAGACGAGGACGACGAAGGCGCCAACGCCCTGCCGCCCAACCTGACCCGCCCGCGCAACGTCGCCGAGAATTAGGCCCGACGCCGTCGCTGGGCCGGCTTGATTCGGGTTCGCCCCGCGCTACAGTTCGACGATGATCACGACGCTGCTGATTCTGCACGGGCTGATGGCCGTCGCCTTGCTTGGCGCGATCACCCATCAGGCCTTCAGCACGACGCGCCGCGTACCAGTGGCCGAGCGGTCCTTCATAGGACGTTTCCGGTCGGTCGGCGCGGCCGGCTACACCAACGCCATCGTCATTCTGTTCGTCGTCACGAGCATCCTGGGCGCCCTGCTCTACCCGCCTTACCGGCTGGATGTGCGGCCGACCTTGGAGGACCTCGACATGCGCGCCGCCAACGGCGTGTTCGAGATCAAGGAGCATCTGGCGGCGATCGGGCTGGGGCTGCTGCCAGCCTATTGGTTCTTCTGGCGAGAGCCGCTGACGCCGGAGGGCATGATCGCCCGGCGCTATCTCACCTGGATCCTGGCCTTTACCGTCTGGTGGAACTTCCTGGTCGGCCATATCCTGAACAATATCAGGGGCCTGTTCCAATGACCGGGCATGGCAGATTCTCGATCTTCTCGATCCTGTTCGGCGTCGCCTACACGCTGGCCTTCTTCTTCAGCGTCGCCGTCTTCAAATATTACCCGCTGGTCCATGAGTTCCATATCGCCGACCAGCCCAAGGCCGCCGGACCGCCGATCTCCTGGTATGGCTGGCTGGTGACGGCCTTGCTGGTCAGCCTGCCGGTCGCTTTCGTGGTGCCGCGGCGCTGGGCCGACCGGCTGTCGCCGACCTGGGCCGGCCTCATTCCGGCCGTTCTGGTGCTGATCGTCCTGATCTATGAGAGGCGCTGGTTTTTTTAGGAACGCATGCCCAAATTTTTGACTGGCAGGGTGATGCACTCTATAGTTGCAGCATCAATGGAGGGGTCAATGAAACGCCCACTGAAGTTACTCGCCCTGGGGGGAAGCATTCTCGGGCTGAGCCTGGCGGCATCGGCGCCAACCTTCGCCAATGGCGGCGAATTCTTCCTGCCGGCGCCCGAGCATGGCCATGTCGATCTGGTCTATTTCGGCCATATCAAGGACACCGACGGCAATTATCTCGACCAGGTCGAGATGACCGTTCATGTCGAGGGCATCGGCATGACCTTCCCGTTCGACAACGACACGGTCGGCCATTACCGCAGCCCCGATGTCGGCGCGCAGATCAAGGACAATGGCGAGACCATCGATCCCAGCAAGATCACCATCACCGCCGCCAAGAAGGGCTATAAGGTGGTGACGCCGAAGAGCACCGCCGTGCCGCAGAAGGCCGAAGGCACCTACGAGATCGACTTCGTGATGGCTAAGGAAGTCGCCTCGAACTGAGGCCTACCGTAGCGGGGGCGCGTATATCAGCCCCCCGTTCGTCCATAACCGGTTAAGGTCGCGCTCCAGCCCGATCCCGCTGGCGGTGCCCAGATTCCGCTCGAACAGCTCGCCGTAGTTGCCGACCGCAGCGATAGCATCCGCGGCCCAGCGCTCGCTGAGGCCCAGCGCCTTGCCGTTGCCTGGGCTTACGCCCAGCAGGTAGCTTGTGCCGGGGTCTAAAGAACCCCGTTTTTCTTCAATATTCTTGGATGTTACATCGAATTCTTCAGCTTCGATGAGAGCGAAGACCGTCCAGCGCACCACCTCGAAAAACCGGTCGTCGCCCTGGCGGACCAGCGGCGCCAGCGGCTCTTTCGAAATCTGTTCCGGCAGGATGACATAGTCCTGCGGCTTGGCGGCATCGGCGCGGATGGCGCCCAGCATGGTCTTGTCGGCGCTGTAGGCGTCGCATTCGCCGCCGAACAGCCGTTCCTCGCCGGCGGCACGGCTCGGCACGAGCACCGACTTGAGGTCGAGCTGGTTCGCCGCCGAATAGCGCCTCAGAGTCCCGTCCCAGCTTTCGCCCGGATCGACGCAGATGCGCTTGCCGGCAAGCTGCTTCGCGCTCGCGATGCCGGCGGATTTCGGCACCAGGAAGCCCTGCCCGTCATAATAGACGATTGGCCCGAACATCAGCCCCAGCGGCGATTCGCGGGTCAGCGTCCAGGTCAGCCGGCGGACCGCCATGTCGACCGCATTGTTCTTGCGGAAACCGTCGACGGTCGCGACCTCGGTGAATCTGATCTTGTCGGGCGTGCCGAAGATCGCGGCGGCGACCGCCCGGCAGATATCCGTATCGAAACCGCTGTAATGCCCGTCCTTGACCGTGGCGAAGCCGGCGACGCCCGGATATACCCCGCAGCCGAGATAGCCGCGCGCCTCGATCTGCTCCAGCCGGCCGGCCTGCGCCGTTGCGCTCAGGCAGATCGCCAGGAATGCGAAACAGGCGCGGGCCCGCCTCACTTGTTCCGCATCAGCCTGGCCTTGTCGCGCTGCCAGTCGCGCTCCTTCGCGGCCTGGCGTTTGTCGGCCATGCGCTTGCCCTTGGCCAGGCCGAGCTGGACCTTGGCCATGCCGCGCGGATTGAAATAGATCGACAGCGGCACGATGGTGACCCCCTCGCGCTTGATCGAGGCCATCAGCCTGGCCATCTCCTTGCGATGGAGCAGCAGCTTGCGCGGGCGCTTGACCTCATGCTGCAGCAGCTTGTGCGCCTGCTGGTATTCCGGGATGTGGGCGTTGACCAGGAACAGCTCGCCGCCGTCTTCGCGCGCGAAGGCCTCGGCGATGCTCGCCTGGCCGGTGCGCAGCGATTTCACCTCCGTCCCGGCGAGCACGATTCCGGCCTCGACCGTCTGCTCGATCAGATAATCGTGCCGCGCCCTGCGGTTCTGCGCGGCGATCTTGCCCGGCTGGGGCTCGGATGCGGCCATGATCTCAGTTCAGCAGCCCGGCGAAGCGCATCGCGTCGTCGACCAGCGCCCGCGTCTCGGGCGAGGCCTCGATCAGCGGCAGGCGGAGCGACGGCGCGCCGAAGCCGAGCCGGCTCACGGCATACTTCACCGGCACCGGATTGACCTCGGCGAACAGGGCGGAATTGAGCGGCGTCAGCGCATCGCGGCAGCGCGCCATCCCGGCGATGTCGCCGGCGCGCCAAGCCGCCTGCAGCGCGGAACACAGTGCCGGCGCAACATTGGCGGTGACCGAGATGCAGCCATGCCCGCCCTGGGCGAGGAAGGCGCAGATCGAAGGGTCCTCGCCCGACAGCTGGCAGAAATCCGGCCCGATGGCATGGCGCGTGCGGGTCGGCCGCGTCAGGTCGGCGGTCGCATCCTTGACGCCGACGATGCGCGGCAGCTCGGCCAGCCGCGCCATCGTCTCGACGCTTATATCGACAACGCTGCGGCCCGGGATGTTGTAGACGACGATCGGCAGATCGGAAGCGTCGTGGATCGCCTTGAAATGCTGGTACAGCCCCTCTTGGCCCGGCTTGTTGTAATATGGCGTGACCACCAGCGCCGCGTCGGCGCCCAGTTTCTCGGCGGCGCGGGTCAGGCTGATCGCCTCGGCGGTCGAATTCGAGCCGGTTCCGGCGATGATCGGAACGCGTTTCGCTGTCGCTTCAATGCACAAACGGATGACACGTTCATGCTCCTCATGGGACAGTGTTGCCGATTCGCCGGTCGAGCCGCTGGGAACCAACCCGTTCGAACCTTGCTTGATCTGCCAGTCGACGAAGCGCTGGAACGCGGCATCGTCGATCTTGCCGTTCGCGAAGGGCGTAATGAGAGCAGTGATGGATCCGGAAAACATGCATAACCTCCGCAGGGCTTGCGCCCAATTCGGTTGGAACTTAGTCGGCGGCGCACGGCCCGGCAAGGCAAGGCTGCTGGCGTGCTCCCTTGCGGCCACGGCAATGCTCGCGACTGCGCCGGCTGAAGCCTTCACCGCCGGCGAGACAGCGGCGGCGAAAGCCGCCATCGCCGATGTCGATCACGGCAAATGGGATGCTGCCTATGCCGTCGCCGACGACGCGAAATTCCCGCTGCTGACCAAGCTCGTCACCTGGCTTGACCTGACCCAGCCGGGGACCCGCGCGGACTTCGCCCATCTGCGCGGCTTCGTCCAGGAGAACCCGGACTGGCCGCAGCAGAACCTGCTGCGCCGCCATGCCGAGGACGCAATCACCGATTCGACCCCGCCGGCCGAGGTCGTCACCTGGTTCCAGCAGTCGGGGCCCATCGGCCCGACCGGCGCCGGGCACTATGTCGATGCGCTGAATGCCACCAACCAGCATGCCCAGGCCGAGGCTACCGCCCGGCAGTTCCTGGTCGACGGCACGATGAACCCGACCGAGGTGTCGGACTTCGCCGCGCGCTATCAGCCGATGCTGCGTCAGGTCGATTTCGAATTGCGTGCCGACCGGCTGATCTGGGCCGGAAAATACAGCGATGCCGGCGCCCTCGTTTCCTACATTCCTGCGGGCAGCCGTCCGGTGATCCAGGCCCGCATCGCACTGGAGACCCAGGCCGGCAACGCGCAGGCCTTGCTGTCGGGGCTCTCCAGCGACCAGACCAACGATCTGGGTCTGCTCTACGACCGGATGCGCTGGCTGCGGAAAGAGAATCGCGACAGCGAGGCGGTGGCCCTGCTGGCGCTCGCACCGCCAACCCTGCCCCATGCCGAGGCATGGTGGAACGAGCGCGCCGTACTGGCCCGCCGCGCGCTGGAGAGCGGCGACGTGAAGGGCGCCTATGCGCTGGCCCGCGACCATCGCCAGGCGAGCGGCCAGGCACTGGCCGACGGCGAATGGCTGTCGGGCTGGATCGCGCTGCGCTTCATGGACGACGCCAAGTCGGCGTTGCCGCATTTCCAGACGATGCTGGCCTCGGTCTCGACGCCGATCAGCACCGCGCGCGGCGCCTATTGGGTCGCGCGGGCCGAGGAGGCGCTGGGCGACCAGGCCGGGGCGGCGCGCGACTATGCCAAGGCGTCGCAATATAACGGCACCTATTACGGGTTGCTGGCGCTGGCCAAGCTCAATGCTTCGTCCAAGCTCACCCTGCCGCCGCAGCCGCAGATCGCCGGACTAGACGCTCGCGCCTTCAGCAACCGCGAACTGGTCCAGGTGACGCAGTTGCTGGAGGCGATCGGCATGGCCGACCGTGGCGACGCCTTCGTTCGCCGCATCGGTGAACTGGCGCGCACGCCGGAGGATGCGTTGCTGGCGATGAAG
>CAZNNJ010000155.1:0-9544 GCA_964574305.1 uncultured Rhodospirillales bacterium
GCTCCCGCATCAGGTCGGCGGCGCGCTTCAGAATCCGCCCGCGCTCATAGGCCGAGGTCCGGCGCCAGATCGGAAAAGCCGCCGCGGCCGAAGCCAGGGCGCGATCGAGATCGGCGGCCGTGGCATGCGGCAGCTCGGCCAGCGCCTGGCCGGTGGCGGGATTGAGCACCGGCTCGCTGTCGCGGCCGTCGCCGGACAGGAAGGCGCCGTCGATGAAGAGGGCGAGGTCGGTATACATCTTTGCTCCTGAGTCGGTGCTCATGCGGCGTCTTCGAGGATCATGTCGGCGGCCTTCTCGCCGATCATGACGATGGCCGCGTGGCTGTTGCCGGAAACGACGGATGGCATGACCGAACCGTCGGCGACACGCAAGCGGTCGATGCCGTGGACGCGCAGCCTGGCATCGACGACCGCGCCGGAATCCGAACCCATGCGGGCGGTGCAGGTCGGATGATAGATGGTACTGCCGCGCGCGCGGCAGTAGGCCAGCAACTCATCGTCCGACGCGACCTCGGGGCCGGGTTCGCGCTCGGCCGCAACGAACGGACGCAGCGCCGGCGCCTGAAGGATGGTGCGCAGAAGCTTCAGCCCGGCGACATTCACGCGGCGGTCGGTTTCGGTGGCGAGATAGTTCGGATCGATCGCCGGCGCCACGAAAGCGTCGGCACTGCGGATCCGGACGGTGCCCCGGCTTTCTGGCCTAAGCTGGCAGGACGAGGCGGTGAAGCCGGAAAATCTGTGCAGCTTGTCGCCCATCTTGTTGGTCGAGAAATTGATGAAATGCACCTGCATGTCCGGGACATCGAGCGCCGGATCGGTGCGGAAAAAGCCCCCGGCATAGCCGGCGCTGACGGTCAGCGGCCCTTTTCGGCTCAGCAGGAAACGCAATCCGATCAGCGCCGTCCGAAAGGGATTGCGCAGGTCGTCGTTGAAGGTGATCGGACGGGTGCAGCCCATCACCATCCGGACCTGGAGATGGTCCTGCAGGTCCGCGCCCACGCCCGCCAGTTCGTGCCGGACCGGGATGCCGAGGTCGCCCAGCAGGGCGCCGGGCCCGATCCCGGAGAGCTGCAACAGCTGGGGCGTGCCGATCGCGCCGGAGGCCAGGATCACCTCGGCGGCCGCGGTCGCCCGGAATCGCTTGCCGCCGCGAACCCATTCGACACCTTGCACGACACGGCCGTCCAGAATGAGGCCGGTAGCATGGGCGTCGGTCACCACGCTCAGATTGGGGCGCCGCGAAGCCGGCCGCAGATAGGCGACGGCGGCGCTGACCCGCAGGCCGCGCCGCGACGTCGACTGGTAATAGCCCGCGCCCTCCTGCGTCGCGCCGTTGAAGTCCGGGTTCTTCGGATGCCCTGCCTCCTGCGCGGCGGCGATGAAGGCGTCGCACAGCGGGTGCGGCTCCGACTGGTCGAACACCGGCAACGGTCCGCCCGCCCCGTGATAGGCATCGGCCCCGCGCGCCTGATCCTCCGCCTTGCGGAAATAAGGCAACACATCGTCATAGCTCCAGCCGGCATTGCCGCGCTGCCGCCACTGATCGAAATCCTGCCGCTGGCCGCGGATATAGACCAGGCCGTTGATCGAGCTGGAGCCGCCCAGCACCTTGCCGCGCGGCTGGTTGATCACCCGGCCATCGAGCCCCGGCTGCGGCTCGGTCTGGTAGAGCCAGTTCACCTTCGGGTCGTTGAACAGCTTGCCGTAGCCGAGCGGAATATGGATCCAGGGGTTGGTGTCCCTGCCGCCAGCCTCGAGCAGCAGGACACGGTGGCGGCCCGAGGCGCTGAGCCGGTTCGCCAGCACGCACCCGGCCGATCCGGCGCCGACGACGATGTAGTCGAAGCTGCCGAACTCATCCACGTCACACCTCTTCCGCAAGACGGACGACTTCATCGGCGATCGCCAGCGACGCGGTCAGGCCGGGCGATTCGATGCCGAACAGGTTGACGATACCGGGCACGCCGTGGCTGGCGGGCCCGTCGATCCGGAAATCCGCCGCCGGCTGGCCGGGGCCGGACAGCTTCGGCCGGATACCGGCATAGCCGGGCGCGAGATCGCCGTCGCGCAGGTCCGGCCAATAGGCGCGGATCGCCTGATGGAACCGGGCCGCGCGAGCGGGATCGACCGTGAAGTCCTGCCTGTCCACCCACTCGACATCCGGCCCGAAGCGCGCCTGCCCGGCCATGTCGATCGTCACGTGAACACCCAGGCCGCCGGGTTCGGGAACCGGATAGATCAGCCGCCCGAACGGCGACCGCCGGCCCGACAGGGTGAAGTAGCTGCCCTTGGCCAGCCAGCCCTGGGGGATATGATCGGCGGGAAAACCGTCCATCGCCCGCGCGACGTCGAGCGCGCCCAGGCCGGCGGCGTTGACCACGAGGCTTGCATGCAGCGACGGCGCGTCTTCGCCGTTCACCGAAATCGCCGCCCCGTTGTCATCCAGCACGATCCGGGAAACCGATGTGCCATAGGCGATCATCGCCCCGGCCGCCTCAGCCTCGCCGAGCAGCGACAGCATATAGCCGTGCGAATCGATGATCCCGGTCGACGGCGAAGACAATGCGCGCACGCAGGAGACGGCCGGTTCCAGCCGGCCGGTTTCCTCGGCATCGAGCCAGGTCAGATCGTCGACGCCGTTGCCCTCCGCCGCCCGCTCGATCGCCTCCAGCTCGGCTATCTGGGCCGGCGCGGTGGCGACGATCAGCTTGCCGCATCGGCGATGCGCCACGTGGCGGCTGGCGCAATAGTCATAGAGCTGGGCCCGGCCGGCCACGCAGAGCCGGGCCTTCAGTGAATCCCTGGGATAATAGATTCCGGCATGGATCACCTCGCTGTTACGGGAACTGATGCCGGAGCCGATCAGCGTCTCCCGCTCGAGGATCAGAACCTCGCAGCCGCCCTGCGCCAAGGCACGCGCCGCCGCCAATCCGACGACGCCCGCACCGATCACCACGCAGTCAATTTCGTCCACCGTCATTCCGCGGCGGCCAGAAACCCGCCGAGATCGGCCAGGGCCGCGATATGATGGTCGGTATCGCCCAGCATCATCTCGATCATGGTCAACCGCTTCATGCCCCAGCCGACGCGATGCTCGTCGGTGACGCCGATGCCGCCATGCAGCTGGACGGCGCTTTGCCCGACCAGCCGCGCCGCGCCGCCGATCACCGCCTTGGCGGCGGCGAAGGCTTTGCGGCGCTCGGCAGGGTCGGGATTCTCGGTCATCATCGCGGCATAGATCTTGATGCTCTCCGCCTGCTCGATCGCCACCAGCATCTCGACGGCGCGGTGTTGCAGCGCCTGGAAGCGCGCCAAAGGCTGCCCGAACTGAACCCGCGTCCGCAGATGCTCGCAGGTCAGGTCCAGCAGCATGCGCATGATACCGACCGCCTCGGCCGCCAGGAAGGCGATCATGTGCTGGCGCACCCGCTCGACCAGCATTTCGGCGTCGGGGCCGAGCGCCAGCGTGGCCAAGGCCGGCCCATCGCTCAATCGCAGGTCGGCCGCGCGCAGGCCGTCGAAAGTCGCGTAGCCGCGCCGAGCCGCGCCGGGCGCGGAGGGATCGATCAGAAAGAGGCCGAGCCCGCCCGGCGTCGCGGCGGTGACCAGCAGCCGGTCGGCGCTGTCGCCGTGGATGATGTCGATCTTCTCGCCGGACAGGCGCCAGCCGTCGCTTGCGGGGATCGCCGTCATCGGTTCCCGCCCGGCGGCCGGCGAATGCTCGTCGTCAGCGAATGCAGCGACAATCTCCCCCGCCGCGATCTGGGGGAGCAGCGTGCGCCTGAGCGCCGCGTTGCCGCTCAATCGCAGCGCGGTCCCGGCTGCAACGACAGTGGCGAGATAGGGTTCGGCCAGCAGATGGGCGCCGCACGCCTCGCCGACGATCATCGTCTCCACCGCCCCGCCGCCGAGCCCGCCATCGTCTTCGGCGAAGGAAACGCCGAGATAGCCCTGCCCGGCCAGCCAGGCCCAGACCTGCCGGCTCCAGCCGAGGCTGTCCTGGCGCAGCGCGCGGCGCGCCTCGAAGCCGTAGCGGTCGGCGAGGAAGCGCGTCAGCGCCTCGCGCAGCATCGCCTGTTCGTCGGTGAGATCGAAATTCATCGCGTCATCTCACAGCCCGAGCACCGTGGAGGCCAGGATATTCTTCTGCACCTCGGTCGCGCCGCCATAGATCGACGCGGCGCGGAGGGTGAAGAAATTGGATGCGATCTCATGCGGCGCCTCGCCTTCGCCCTCATAGGCGAATTCATAGGCCAGCGGCCCGCCCGCCTTCAGCAGCAGCTCGGACGCGGCCTGGCGCAGCTCGACCGCCTTGATCTTGAGGATCGACGAGCGCGGATCGGCGACGCCGGGCTTGAGCGCCGCCAGGATGCGCAGCTGGGTGATCTCCAGCGCCTTCAGCTCCGCTTCGAGCAGGGCCGCCTTTTCCAGAACGCGGCCCCGTTCCCGCGCGGACTGGCCGATCGCGATGTGCTTGGCACGCTGGATCAGGCGCTTGGTCATGCCGATGCGCGCGATGCCGATGCGCTCGTTGGTCAGCAGGTACTTGGCGACGGTCCAGCCCTGGTTCTCCTCGCCGACCCGGTTCGCGACCGGGACCCGCACATCGTCGAGGAACACCTCACTGACCTCATGCCGCCCGTCGATCGTGACGATCGGCCGGATGGTGATGCCGGGGGTCTTGAGGTCGATCAGCAGGAACGAGATGCCGGCCTGCTTCTTGGCCGCGCCCGGGTCGGTGCGGACCAGGGTGAACATCCAGTCGGCCCAGTGCGCCATGCCCTGCCACATCTTCTGGCCGTTCACCACATAATGATCGCCGTCGCGCACCGCCGTCGTCTTCAGGCCGGCCAGGTCGGACCCTGCGCCCGGTTCGGAGAAGCCCTGCGCCCACCAATCGTCCAGATTGGCGATGCGCGGCAGGAACCGGCGCTTCTGCTCGTCGCTGCCGAAGGCGATCAGGACCGGGCCGATCATCGAGACATTGAAGGTCAGCGGCTCCGGCGCCGGGGCTTGGTGCAACTCGTCCAGGAAGATGTGGCGCTGAACCGGCGTCCAGCCCGGCCCGCCATGGTCGGCGGGCCAGCTCGGCGTCGCCCAGCGGCGGGTATTGAGGCAGCGCTGCCAGGAGACGATCTCGTCCTTGGCCAGCGCCCGCCCCGCCGCCACTTTGGCGCGGACCGGCTCCGGCAACGCGCGCCGGATGAATTCCCGCACATCCTGGCGGAAGGCCTGTTCCTCTTGGGTGAAATCGAGATCCATCAGGTGGCGACCGCGAAATCGGCGACCAGCGCCTTCTGCCCGGCGGTCAGCGCGACCGGGCGGCGGGTCTCGCGATCGACGAAGACATGCACGAAATACCCCGCCGCCGCCGGCTCGTCGCGCCCGTCCAGGAACAGGCCGATCTCATAGCGCAGGCTCTTGTCGCCGACCCGGCCGATCCGGACCCGGGCTTCGACGGCTTCGGGAAAGGCGACCGGCGCGAAGAATTCGCAATGGCTTTCGACGCAGAGCCCGACGATCGGGGACGTGTCCATCCAGATCAGCCCTGCCTCGAACAGCATGCGGGTGACCGCCGTGTCGAACCAGCTGTAATAGATCACGTTATTGACGTGGCCATAGGCATCGCAATCCATCCAGCGTGTCGGGATTTCAAGCCCGTATGGATAGTTGGCGCGCCGTTCGCCCTTCAAGGCTGACATGGAGATCTCATGGGGTCTCGCGGACGATCAAGGCCTTATTGTTCAGCCTGGGGGCCCGGCGACGCAACGGCCGGCGGGCCCCAGGCCCAGCTGATCGTAGGCGCGATCAGTGAGGGTGCCGTCAAGACCCGGTGAACACCGCCGGGCGCTTTTCGAAAAAGGCGTCCAGCGCCTCGTGATGATCGGCCGTCTCGTGCGCCAGGGCCTGGAAGGCCGCGGACAGTTCGAGAATCTCGTTGAGGCGGGCGCTCTGCCCTTCGCGCAGCAGGCGTTTGGCCAGCCTGACGGATTGCGGCGGGTTGACGGCGACGCGGTCGGCCAGTGTCCGCGCCTCGGCCATCACCTGGTCGGGCGGGACGATCTTGCCGACCAGCCCCATCTCCTTGGCCTCGGCCGCGGAATAGGTATCGCCGGTCAGCATCAGCTCGGCCGCCTTGGTATAGCCGATGACGCGCGGCAGGATCCAGGCGCCGCCGTCGCCCGGTACGATGCCGATCTTGACGAAGCTGGAGGCGAACTTGGCGGTGTCGGCGGCGACCCGCATGTCGCACATGCAGGCGAGGTCCAGCCCCAGCCCGATCGCATGGCCGTTGATCGCCGCGATGGTCGCGATCTCGACCGCCATGAAGGCCTGCGGGATGCGCTGGATACCGCGCTTGTAATTGGCGCGGGTGCCGGCCGGGCTCGCCTGCGGGCCGATGCCGACCCGGTCGCGCATATTCTTGAGGTTGCCGCCCGCCGAGAACGCGGTGCCCGCGCCGGTCAGGATCAGGGCCGAAACCTCGGGGTCGGCATTCGCCCGCTCCAGCGCATCGACCAGGTCCTGGCAATCCTCATGCTCGGCCACCGCGTTGCGCGTGTCCGGCCGCTGGAACGTCACCGTGACGACACGGCCGGTCTTTTCGTAGGAGACGAAGGGTTCGCGCATGATCAGGCTCTTTGGTGACTGGCTTAAAGCGACTGGCCGTCGTCGATCGAAAACACGCCGCCGGTAACGGCGCTCGACGCATCCGAGGCGAGGAACAATACCATGCCGTCCAGCTCCGGCGACTGCATCAGTCGCCGCCGCGGGAAGCTTTTGACCAGCTTCTGGCCGGCATCGCTTTCCAGCCATTCGCTGTTGAGCTCGGTCGCGACCCAGCCCGGGCAGATCGTGTTCACATTGATCCCGTACCGCGCCCATTCCCGCGCCAGCCCCTTGCCCATCATGGCGACCGCCGCCTTTGTCATGCTGTAGGCGGTGAGGCCGGCCAGCGGCTTGATCGACCCGACCGAGCCGACCAGGATCATGCGGCCGCGCTGCGGCCTGCCGCCGGCGATCAGCCGCCGGGCGCCCTCGCGCGCGGTCAGATAAACGCCCTGGACATTGACGTTCAGGATTTGCGCCAAGTCCGCCACCGGCAGCTCCAGCGCCGAACCGGGCGGGCTGATACCGGCATTGGCGATGACGATATCGACCGTGCCGAAGGCCTGTTCCGCCGCATCGTAGGCCGCGACGATGGAGGCCTCGTCCTCGACATCCATCGCCACCGGCTCCAGCGCACCGCCGAAACCGCGCACCGACCGCGCCAATTCGTCGAGCCGATCCTTCCGCCGGGCGCCGGCGACGACCTTCGCTCCGGCGCGGGCAAGCTGTTCGGCGAAACGATGCCCGAAGCCGGACGATGCGCCGGTCACGAGGGCGACGCGCCCGGTCAGATCGTTCGACATCCTAACGCCGCGCCCCTTCGCTGTGGAAATCGATCGAATAGCGATAGCGCTCAGGATGGTAGCGGATCAGCGCGACTTCGATCGGCTTGTCGAAGGCGGTGAAATAGACGCGGGTGACGCGCAGGACCGGCGCTTGCGGGTCGATGTCGAGATGCTTGCCCGCCGCTGCGCCGGCGCGATCGGGCTCGATCACCTGCTCCGCGCGGACGACCCGTGTGTTCAGCTTGCGCTCCATGGTGCGGATGACCGGCACGTTGCTGTCGATATCCGCGGGTTCGAACAGGCGGCCGATTTCGGCCGGGAAATAGATATTGAGATATCCGATCGGCGCACCCTTCAGCTGGGTCAAGGCCTCGAGGCGAACCACCGGGGCGCCTTTCCCGATCTGCAGCAGCTCGGCGATCTCGGGCGGCGCGACCGTCTCCTTGAGCGAAACCATTTTGGTCTCCAGCATGCCGGACGCCGCCAGGAACTCGTCCAGCGAGCCCGCCAGGCGAACCGAGCGCACACCCGCCTTCGGCTCGGCGACGAACGAGCCGACGCCGCGACGCCGCACGATCAGTCCCTGGGCGATCAGCGCGTCCAGCGCGCGCCGGACGGTGATGCGGCTGACGCCATAGCCGGTGCAGATCTGCTCCTCGGTCGGCAGCAGGGCGCCGGGCGCGAACTCTCCGGCATGGATTCGCCCCCGCAGATCCTCCTCGAGCTGGTGGTAAAGGGGCAGCGGCCCTGAATCGAGTTTCATCGCATACCGTGACGAAAGGATCGCATCTGAACGCCGATAGAGATTTGCGCGTGCCATTGGAAGCGAAAAACCCATGAGACGGGCACCGATACCGTCTTATCGGCCGGTGAAGACCGGCTTGCGCTTCTCGGCGAAGGCGCGGATACCCTCGCGATAGTCGGCCGAGGCGTAGCAGGTCTGGAACATCTCCTCGCAGCGCGCGAGGTCGCGGTCGGCGGGGTCCTTGGCAATCGTGTTCAGTGTGAACTTGACCTGCTGCGCGGTCAGCGGCGCGCCGCCGGCGATATTGCCGACGGTCTTGTCGATGAAGGCGGCGAAGTCCGCCTCCGGCAGCACCCGGCCCACCAGGCCCTTGGCGAACGCCTCCTGAGCGTCGAATTGCAGGCCGCCGATCAGCATGTCCTTCGAGGCCGGAATGCCGATGATCTCGACCAGGCGCCGCAGGCTCTTATAGCGATAGCCGATCCCGTAGCGCATCGCCGGCTGGCCGAATTTCGATTTCTCCGAGCAATAGCGCAGGTCGCAGGACACGGCGACCGAGATGCCGCCGCCGATGCACCAGCCGTCGATCGCCGCGACCGTCACCTTGGTGGAATTGTAGAGCGCCGAGAGCGACCGCTCGCCGGTCTGGGCGTAATGCTCCTGGGCGTTCTCGCCCATCCGCTCTTCCTCGTATTTCGATACGTCGGCCCCGGCGACGAAGGACTTGCCGCCGGCGCCCGACACGACGATCACCCGTATCTCCGGGTCGGCCTCGAAGAGGTCGACCGCGACGCCCATCCCTTCCCACATCTCCAGCGAAATCGCGTTCAGCTTCTCCGGGTTATTGAAGATGATGTGGCCAACCGCGCCGTCTTTGCGGGTCAGAATCTTGTCGGTCATCGTCATGTCCTGTCTTTCAGTCAGAGTGTTTTCGCCGCGCGCAGCGCAGCGATGGCGTCGGCGCCGTAACCCAGCGCGCCCAGGACGGCGTCAGTGTCCTGCCCGACCAGGGGCGGGGCGGCATAGGTCTCGATCGGGGTTTCGGAAAAATGGATGGGGTTGCGCAGCAGCTTCAGCGGCGCGCCGCCGGGATGCGTCACCTCCCGCACCATCCCCCGGTGCTGGATCTGCGGATTGGCGAGCGCCGCCGGCAGGTCGTTCACCGCGCTGCACGGCACGTCGGCCGCGTCGAGCCGTTCCAGCCAGTCCGCCACGGTTCCGGTACGGAATATCCCGGCCAGCACGACCAGCAGCGCCTCGCGGTTTTCGATCCGGCCGGCGGTCGTGGCGAAGCGCGGGTCGTGAATGATCTCTGGATGGCCGATGGCGGCGCACAGCCGCGTGAAGAAGGCGTTGTTGCCGGCGACCAGGAAGATGTCGCCGTCGGCACAGGCGAAGGCCTGGG
>CAZNNJ010000156.1:0-9521 GCA_964574305.1 uncultured Rhodospirillales bacterium
GGGAACGGTGGGGGGGGTCGGCGGTTTTCCGGGCGCGGGGACCAATGCGGAGGTAAACGGGTTCTTGGACGGGGCCCGGGCGGCGAACCCGAATGTGAAGCGTAAGCTGGCCTATATCCAATCCTGGTACGACCCGCAGAAATCAGCCTCCGCGACCTCGGCGCTCGCCTCAGCCGGGGCGGACTATATCCTTGAGCTCGCCCCCGCCTTCGAAGCCTGCCAGGCGGCGAAGATCGGCTGTTTCGGCAATTACGTGGACCTGAATTCCCTGGCGCCGGATGTCGTCGTGACCAGCTCGCTCGCGATCTGGGATCCGATGATCGGCTATATCGTCGACCAATGGTGGGCGCATGCGACCGCCAAGGCACCCTATGATGCGCCGCGTGAGCCGGTCTGGTTCGGGCTGCCCAAGGGCGGCACCGAGCTTGCGCCCTATCACGGCTGGGAGGCCAAGCTGACCGACCCGATCAAGGCGGCGGTCGCCGCGGCAAAGGCCAAGATCGTTTCGGGTGAGACGACGTTGCCGGCCAATTTCGCCAACCCGGTCGCGGATTGACGGTGGAAGCCGAGGAAACCCAGCCACGGCTTAGGGTCGAGGGCCTGACCAGGCGCTATGGCACGCTGGTCGCCAATAATGGGATTTCCTTCGATGTCGCAGCCGGAGAGCTGCACTGCCTGCTGGGTGAGAACGGCGCCGGCAAGACCACCCTGGTCGGCTGCATCTTCGGCAGCGGCCGGCCGGACGCGGGGCGGATGTATTTCGAAGGGCAGGAGATGCATCTGCGCTCGCCCGCCGATGCGGCGCGCCTGGGCATCGCCATGGTACATCAACATTTCGTGCTGATCCCGCGCTTCACCGTGTTCGAGAATGTGACGCTGGGCACCCGGCTGAAACTCGGCCGTGCCGAGGCCGAAAAGCGGCTCGGAAGCATCTGTGCCGACCTCGGCCTCACCCTCGACCTGCAGGCCAAGGTCGAGGCCCTGTCTGTAGGCGAGCGTCAATGGGTGGAGCTGCTGAAGGCGCTCTATCTCGACACCAGGCTGCTGCTCCTCGACGAGCCGACGGCTGTGCTGACGCCGCAGGAATCGGAACGGCTGTTCGCGATGATCCGGCTGCTGACAGGGCGCGGCATCGCCGTCGTGCTGATCTCCCACAAGTTGGACGAGGTGATGCGAACCGACCGCGTGACCGTGCTGAGGCAGGGCCAGGTGGTGACGACGATCCCAGCCGCCAGAACCAGCAAGGAGGAGCTCGCCGGCTTGATGGTCGGCCGCTCGGTCAGCTTCGGCATCCGGCGCACGGCGCGGGCGATCTCGCCCGCCCCGGTCCTGGAGGTGCAGGATCTGGTCCTCGACGCCCGTTCCGCCGACGGTGAGCAGCCGAAACTCGCGTTCAAGGTCCGGCGCGGCGAGATCATGGGACTGGCCGGCATATCGGGAAACGGTCAGGACGAGCTGTTCGACATACTCTCGGGTATCCGTCAGCCCTCGGAGGGAACGGTGCTGGTGGACGGTGTGGCGACCCGGGGTCTGGGGCCGCCATCGGTGGCGCATCTGGGCGTCGGATACGTGCCAAGCGACCGCTATCGCGACGGGCTGGTCGGCGGTTTTTCCCTCGCCGACAATCTGATACTGGGCCGGCAGCATGAGGCCCGATTTTCGCATCGCGGCGTTCTGAAACGCGACAGCGCCCGGACATTCGCGCGGGACTGCGTCTCGCGTTTCGCCGTCCAGGCGGCATCGATCGACATCGCCGCCGAACGCCTTTCCGGCGGCAACGCGCAGAAGCTGGTGCTGGCGCGCGAGTTCGATCGCGCCACCAAGCTTCTGCTTTGCCATCAGCCGACGCGGGGGCTGGACGTCGCGATCATCGCCTTCGTCCATGAGCAGCTGCAGGCGAAGCGGGAAGAGGGCTGCGCCATCCTGCTGGCGTCCGAGGAGCTGGACGAGCTGATCGAACTCTGCGACCGCATCATGGTGATGTTCCGGGGCAGCATCATGGGCATCATCGATGCCCAATCGGCGAACCGCGAGATGCTGGGCCTGATGATGGCGGGACAGCACCTGCAATGACCGCGCTGCGCACCCTTGGCCTGACCCTGCTGATCAGCGCGGCAGCGATCGCCGGCGTCTTCTGGATAGCGGGGGCCGATATCCTGTCGGGCTTCGCCGCCCTCGCCCAGGGCGCGTTCGGGTCCGAGCATGCGATCCTGGAGACGCTGACGCGGGCCACGCCGCTGATGCTGACCGGCGCGGCCGTGGCGTTCGCCTTCCGGGCCCGTATCTGGAGCATCGGGGCGGAAGGCCAACTTTTCGCGGGCGCCATCGCCGGCTATGGCATGGTGCTGCTGGTGCCGAGCCCTGGCTGGATCGCGATCCCGCTCATCCTGATCGCGGGCTTCGCCGGCGGAGCGGCCTATGCCGCGATCGCCGCGCTGCTCAAGATCAGGCGCGGGGTCAGCGAGATCGTCTCGACCGTGATGCTCAACTATATCGCGCTGCTGCTGCTCTCGCTCCTGCTGCTGGGCGGCCCGTGGAGCGACCCGCATGCGGCTTACGAGCAGACGCCGCCTGTGCCGCAATCGAGCGAATTCCCGGTGCTGGTCGAACACAGCCATCTGCATGTCGGCCTGCTGATCTCACTTGCCGCCTGCGCCGCGGTGCATTTGCTGATCACCCGCACCAGCCTGGGTTACGACATCCGCGCGTTCGGCGAAAACCCGCATGCCTACGAAGCCAAGACCGGCGATCCCGGGCCGTTGATCTTCAAGATCATGGCGCTGTCGGGAGGCATCGCGGGGCTGGCCGGGGTCGGCGAGGTGTTCGGGGTCCATCACCGGCTGCTGCCCGGCATTTCGCCCAGTTATGGCTATACCGGCATGAGCCTCGCCATCCTGGTGCGGCTCCATCCCGGCGGCATCGTGCTGGCGGCGATCCTTTTCGGCGGCATCGTCAGCGCCGCGATCAAGATGCAGATCCTGACCGGCGTGCCCTCGGCCGCGTCTTATCTGGTTCAGGCCTTCATCCTGCTGGCCTTTCTGGTCTCATCGGCCCTGGCGAGGCGCCGCGATGTGGTCTGAGCTTCTGACCCAGGCCGTGCTGGTCAGCCTGCTGGCCACGGCGGTGGCGAACGCCACGCCGATCCTGCTGGCCGCATTGGGCGAAACGGTGTCGGAGTTGGCCGGGGTCTACAATATGGGGCTGGAAGGCACGATGGCGATCGGCGCCTTCAGCGCCTTTATCGCCACTTATCTCTCAGGCTCTCCCTGGGTCGGCGTGCTGGCGGGCATGGGCGGCGGCATGGCGGCGACCGCGATCATCGTCGGCCTCGCCATCTTCCTGAAGGTCGAGCAGATCGTCAGCGGTCTGGCGGTCAACCTGCTCGCCGCCGGGCTCACCGCCTTCCTGTACAAGGTGATTTTCACCACGACAACACCGCCGGCCATCCCGATCATGGCGCCGGTCGCGATCCCGCTGCTGTCGGACATCCCCTGGATCGGGCCGATCCTTTTCCGGCAGCGGGCGCTGACCTATCTGGCGCTGCTGCTGGTGCCGGCGGCGGGCTGGCTCCTCTACCGCTCGCGGCCTGGGCTGGAGCTGCGCAGCGTCGGCGAAAACCCGCTGGTGCTGGAGGCGCGGGGCCTCAGCGTCAAAGGACGCCAAGCCGTCGCCGTGCTGATCTGCGGCGCCCTGGGCGGCCTCGGCGGCGCGTTCCTGACGGCGGGATCGGCGGTGCGCTTCGTGCCCGAGATGGTGAACGGCCGCGGCTGGCTCGCCATCATCGCGGTCGTCGCCGGGGCCTGGCGGCCGGCCGGCGTGCTGGCGGCGACGTTCGGTTTCGCCCTGCTCGATTCATTGCAGCTCCATGTCCAGGGCGTGGGCATCAAGCTGCCTTACCAGATCCTGCTGGCGGCGCCCTATGTGGCGTCGCTGGTGCTGCTGGCGTTCCGCGGCCGGCCCGGCCCATGGCGCCGCCGGCGTGCAACCGCATGATGGAGAAACGACCATGACCGACATGACGACATTCATCGAAAGCCTGCCCAAGGCCGAGCTCCACGTCCATATCGAGGGGACGCTGGAGCCCGAAATGAAGTTCAAGCTGGCCGAGCGCAACAAGATCGCACTGCCCTATGCCGACGTAGCGGCAATGCGCGCCGCCTATACGTTCAACGACCTGCCCTCGTTCCTGAAGATCTATTACGAGGGGATGAACGTGCTGGTGACGGAACCGGACTTCTATGACCTCACCTTCGCCTATCTGAAGAAGGCGCGGTCGCAGAACGTGCTCTATGCCGAGATGTTCTTCGATCCGCAGCCCCATACCGGCCGCGGCGTTCCTTTCGACATGGTGATCCGCGGCATCCGCCGCGCCCAGATCGATGCGGAGACCCAGCTCGGCATCCGCTCGCAGCTGATCATGTGCTTCCTGCGCGATTGGAGCGCGGAATTCGCCATGACCACGCTCGTGCAATCCTTGCCTGACAAGGATTGCATCGTCGGCGTCGGCCTCGATTCCGACGAGAAGGGCCACCCGCCGGTCAAGTTCAGGGAGGTCTTCGCCCGCGCCCGCGCCGAAGGCTATCTGCTGACCATGCATTGCGACGTCAACCAGGAGAACACGCTGGTCCATATCCGCCAGGTCCTGGACGATATCGGCGTTCAGCGCATCGATCACGGCGTCAATGCGATCGAGGACCCGGCTTTGTGCGCCGAGATCAAGCAACGCGGCCTGGCGCTGACCATCTGCCCGGTGTCGAACGGCTTCTGCACCGACAGCACCCAGTCGCATATCATCAAGCAGATGCTGGACCTCGGCATGCGGCCGACGGTCAATTCCGACGATCCGGCCTATTTCGGCGGCTATATGACCGAGAATTTCATCGCCACGCAAAAGGACGCGAACCTGACCGAGGCGGAGCTGGTCCAGCTGTCGCGCAACGCCTTCGAGGCAGCCTGGCTCCCGCGTGCAGCCAAGGACGCCTATCTGGCCGGCCTCGACGCCTATGCGGCGGCGGCCCGATAATGCGCCGCTGGCGAGAACGGACGGGCCAAGGTTTTGAAATATACGGAAGATTGACCCACGACTAGAGTGATATCAGTCACGCAGCCTCTTTCGAAAAGCGAGGGAGTAAGATGGTCATAGCAGCACCCCGCGCGGCCGCGCGCGACGAAGTTCCGGTCCTCGACCTGTCGCTGCTCGACCGGCCGGGCGGGCTCGAAAGCCTCGCCGCCGAGCTGAGGCAGGCCTGCCTCAACCTGGGGTTCTTCTATGTCGCGGGTCATGGTGTGCCTGAGGCGCTCCACGAAGGTATCTTCGACGTCACCAGGCGCTATTTCGCCCTGCCGCTCGACGAGCGGATGAAGGACCTGATGGATACGCGCTTCAAGCGCGGGTTCATGCCGCACGGCCTCAGCCACTCGCCGGGCTACGACCCGGATCTCAAGGAAAGCTTCGAGCTGGCGCTGGACTTGCCGCTGGACGATCCGGATGTCGAGAAGGGCCGTTTGCTGCACGGCCCCAATCGCTGGCCTGGAGACCAACCCTGGCTGCGCGCGACGGTGGAGCCCTATTTCCACGCCACGATGGCGCTGGGCCGGCGACTGCTCGGCATATTCGCCGTCAGCCTCGATCTCGACCAGGCGTATTTCGAGCCGTTCTGCACCAAGCCGATGATGCATATGCGGCTGTTCCACTACTGGCCGCAGCCGGCGACCGACAACGACCTGATGTTCGGCGTCCGGCCGCATTCGGACCTCGGCATGCTGACGATCCTGAACCAGGACCCGATCGGCGGGCTGGAGCTGCGCAAGCGCGACGGCGAATGGGTCGGCGCACCGCACATCCCCGGCACCTTCATCGTCAATATCGGCGACCTGTTCCGGACCTGGACCAACGACGTCTATGTCTCGACCCCGCACCGGGTGATCAACCGGACCGGCAAGGAGCGCTATTCCGTCCCGACCTTCTTCTGCCTGGATTACGACACGCCGGTCTCATGCCTGCCGAGCTGTCTCGCACCAGGCGAGTCGCCCAAATATCCCACGATCAAGGCCGGCGAATATGTCGAATCCCGCCTCAGCCAATCCTATCGCGACGCACGTGATGCCGCGTAAAACCGCCTCCCCCCTTGAGGGGGAGGTCGGCGCGGAGCGCCGGGTGGGGGGTGATGCCGCCGCTCGGAAGATTGTCGGGTTTGGGAGAAGACGGCCCCATACCCCCCACCCGTCAACGCTGCGCGTTGCCGACCTCCCCCTCAAGGGGGGAGGCGATTTCTCGAAGGACCACCGGTGACGACCAGCGATCTAGCACAGACCTCTCCCGCCAACATCCTCGACCGCTTCTTCAAGATCGGCGAGCACGGCTCGACCATCCCGCGCGAGATCGTTGCCGGGCTGACCACCTTCGCCGCGATGAGCTATGTCATCGTCGTCAATCCGGCGATCGTCTCGGCCACCGGGATGGACCGCGACTCCCTCATCATCGTCACCATCCTGGCCTCGGTGATCGGCTCGATCTTCATGGGATTGGCGGCCAATCTGCCGGTCGGTCTCGCGCCCGGCATGGGCAACAACGTGATCTTCGCCCAGGTCGTGGTCCTGCAACTCGGCATTTCCTGGCATGTCGGGCTGTCGATCATCTTCCTGGACAGCATCGTCTTCCTGATCCTGGCCCTGTCGGGCGTGCGCGAGAAGCTGGTCGCCGGCTTCCCGGATGCGATCAAGCTGGGCATCCAGTGCGGGCTGGGCCTCTTCATCGCCTATATCGGGCTGAAGAACGGCGGACTGATCGTTTCGACCGCGCGTTCGCCGATCGCCTTCGGCAACCTGTCGCATCCGGACACGCTGCTGACCTTCATCGGCGTGCTGATGACACCGGTGCTGCTGGTGATGCGGGTTCCGGGCGCCCTGCTGCTCTCGATCGTCCTTATCACCATTGCCGGCTTCTTCGTGCCCGGCAGCGACCCCGGCAGCCATGTCACGCCCCTGCCCGAGCACATACTGGCGCTGCCCAAGTCGCCCGCCTCGATCGTCTGGGCGTTCGATTTCAAGGGGCTGATCGACAATCTGTTCCTGCTGCTGCCGATCATCCTCTATTTCTTCCTGTCGGACTTCTTCTCGGCCACCAGCACGCTGATCGGCGTCACCCGCCGGGCCAAGCTGGCGACGCCGGACGGCAGCTTTCCCAACGCCCGCGAGGCGCTGTCCTCGGACGCGGCGGCCAGCATCATCGGCGCCGCGCTCGGCACGCCCACGGTCACCGGCTATATCGAATCGGTCACCGGCGTCGAGGCCGGCGGCCGCACGGGCCTGACCGCCCTGGTCATCGCCGGCCTGTTCGCCCTGTCACTGTTCTTGTGGCCGCTGATCGCGATCATCCCGCCCCAGGCGACGGCACCCGCCCTGGTGGTGGTCGGCGTGCTGATGATGGAGGGCATCCGCGAGATCGACCCGGCCGTTCCGGAGTCCTGCTTCCCGCCGATCCTGACCCTGCTGGTCACGGTCTGCACGGCCGACCTGATGGCCGGCATGGGCGCCGGCTGCCTGGTCTATACGCTGATGGTCCTGGCCGGCCGGAAATGGTCGAAGCTCTCGCCGATGCTGCTCGGCATCGATGCGGTGTTCATTCTGTATTTCGTCGTTTCGACGAAGCTTTTCTGAGGTGGCCATGGACGGCGGCACGCGGATAGACGACGGCGACGACCTGCTGATCACCGCCGCGAACGAGGTGAAGGTGCGCAAGCGCCTGATCGCCGTTGCCCTGGGCCGCGCGCCGGCCGATCTCGCCATCCGCGTCGGGCGCCTGTTCGACGTCTTCACCAGAACCTGGGCCGAGGACCAGGAGATTATCGTGTCCGGCCGCCGTATCGCCTGGGTCGGCCCGGCGGGGCAGTTCGCCGGCGAGGTGACGATGCGGGTTCACTACCCGCGCCTCTCCGCCGTTCCCGGCTTCGGCGAGGTGCACAAGCATATCGAAAGCTCACATCTCACCCCCGAATGGGAGGCGGCTCTGGTCGTGCCGCGCGGCAATACCTGGACCTGCGAGGCGAGCCACGAATTCGCCAACGTCAACGGCGAGCGCAATCTGGATATGTGGTTCGAGGCGCGCAAGCGCGGCTCGCCGCTCAAGATCTTCATCCTGCCCGGCTCCGCCGTGCCGCCCAGCGCCTATGAGCATGGCGGCGGCCGGTTCGATTACGAAGACCAGAAGCGCTTCCTGGAATCGAGCTTGATGGTGGCCGGGCTGGACGAGGTGATGGACTGGCCAGCCGTCTCCAACCCCGACAACCCCTCGCATGACCGGCTGTGGGGTATGATCGAGGCCAGCTTCGAATGCCGGGGCGTGATCGAGGGGCACGGCGCGGGGCTGAATTCCCTGCCCGACGTCAACGCCTTCGCCGCCTCGGGCCTCAGTTCCGACCATGAGATCCGCACTGTCGACGAGGCCTGGACGAAGCTGTCGCGCGGCGTGTTCCTGGAGCTTCGGCCGCAATGCTACGACACGGTGATCACCGGCCTCATCGAACGAGGCCTCGACGACTGGTCCAACGTGGCGCTGACCACCGATGACCGCAGCGCCAGCGAGACGCTGATCCAGGGTGCGACCGAATACAATGCGCGCGAGGCGATCCGCCATGGCCTGAGCCCCGAGTTGGCGACCCAATGCGTCACGATCAATCCAGCCCGCCATATGCGCATCGATGCCTGGGTGGGCAGCCTGGCGCCCGGCCGGTTCGCCGACATCGTGCTGCTCTCCGACGTCGCCGAGATGGAGATTGCCGCCGTCTACAGCGACGGCTGGCTGACCTGCGAGAACGGCCGCTATCTCGCGCCAGTGCCGCGGATCGCCTGGCCGGACTGGGCGACCAGGACCATCCGCATCGACCGCGAGATCAAGGCCGAGGATTTCCGCATACCGGCCCCGTCCGGCCGCGAGACGATGACCGCGGCGCTGCTGCGCCCGTTCTGGTTCCATCCGGAATTCATCCGCATGGAGCTCCCGGTCAAGGACGGCGCGGTGCAGCGCGACAGCAGGCGCAACGTCACCAAATTCGCCATCGTCGACCGCTTCTCCGGCGACGGGCAGCTCTCGACCATGTTCTGGTTGGGCTGCGGACCGCGTACGCCGGATACGGCGCTCGCCTGCTCGGTCGCGCACGATAAGCACAATATCTGGGTCGTCGGCTCATCCGACGCGGCGATGGCAATGGCGGTCAACCATTTGAAGACGATCGACGGCGGCTGGGCGCTGGTCTCCGGCGGCAAGGTAACCGCCTCGGTCCGGTACGAGGTCGGCGGGCTGATGACCGCCCGCCCGCACCAGGAGCTCGACGCCGACCACCAGGCGCTTTACGCCGCCGCCGCGGACATCGACTGGATGTACGAGCCCAGCGACACTGCCGACGGCTGGAGTCCCGGCTTTCCCGAGCGCCTGATCTTCGCCACGCTGACCTGCAGCCCCTGGCACTGGGTTCTGGTCGCCCCCTGCGAGCGCGCGCCGAACGGGTTCGTCAACGTACAGA
>CAZNNJ010000157.1:0-9493 GCA_964574305.1 uncultured Rhodospirillales bacterium
CGTCAGTTCCGTTGCCACAGCCAACAGTATTTCTGGTCCGACTCCAGGTTTGGACCCGGCGTCCCGTCCGGACCGATCACCTTGATCCAGCCGTCGGGCTTGTCCGCCGAGGGCCGGTCGCCGCAATTGGTATGCACCCAGTCCATGCCCCGTCCGCCGCCCGCGTAGGGTTTGCCGCACACTTCCAGACGATCGCCGGGCCTAATCCGGGGAGGGCGCAAAGGCACTGAAATGAAAAGAGGGGGGCGAGGGCAGGGAACCCAGGGGCAGGAAGGGTGAGGGGGAGGGGCAACGGGGGCTCTTGGGAAATCTGGGAGTCGAGGGCGGATATCGACAGCATGCTCATGCCGCGCCCCTCGCGGCGGTGACCGAACGATTCATGACGCCGCGGAGTGTAACAGCGTCACGGGCATACGTCGCCTAGCCAAGGTTCCGCACCACCATCGGCCCGATCAGATTGGCGACCGGCAGCGGCAGCCGCTTCCAGGTCTCGATCATCAGCCGGTATTTGGGGTTCAGCGGATTGACGTCGGGGATGCTATCGCCGACGCGCAGCTTGAACTCATAGGTCAGCGGCGTCGGCGTGAAGCCCCAGTTCTTCTTGAAGCTGTAGGCGCCGGTACCCTCCTTGCTGCGGCCGAAATCGAAGACGCGGCAACCCTTGTCCGCCGCCCGCTTCATCACTTCCCAGTACATGATGTCGTTGCCGGCCCGGGTCCGCGCCGCCGGCGTGCCGCCGCCGTAATAGGGCAGCACCTGGTCGCGGAAATAAAAGCTCAGCACCGCCGCGATCGGCGTGCCCTTGTCTTCGACCACCAGGATCTCGGCATCCTCGCCGAATTCCTCGCACAGCAGCCGGAAATATTTGCGCGAGAAGACCGGTGTGCCCAGGTTGCGCACGCTTTCGCCATAGACCTGGTGCAGCGTCTGCCAATCATGCCCGACGCGGACGCTCAGCTCGTTGGCGATGCCCTTGCGCACGACGGCACGCTGCTTGCGCGGGATGGCGTTCAGGTTCTTCTCATGGTCGGCTGAGATGTCGCGGCGGAAGGTGACATAGAGCCCTTCCTTGCTGATGAAGCCGGGCGTGCCCGCCACCTCGGTGCGGAATTCCAGATGGCCGGCCTTGGTTCGGGCCAGCAGCTCCAGGGCGTAATCGACCAGCGCCGCGCGGCTCTCATCGTCGGCCGCGACCGGGCCGCCATAGACCTGGAAGGCATTGGAGACCAGCGCATGGCCGAACAGGCGGGAGCGGATCTCGGTCAGCGGCAGCACGCCGGTGATCTCGCCGCCGCGCTCGGCATAGACGAAATGGGTCTTGTGGCCGAACGCTATCTCGACGACCGGTTTCCAGCCCGAGCGGTGGCAGAACGTACCGCCCGGCGCAGCAGCGACGAACGCGTCCCAGCGGGCGCGGTCGCCGTCTTCCATCGGTTTTACGGTGACGCCGCTCATGCGCCGAGGAAGACGCGATCCATCCGGTCCCAGGCGAAATCCTTCAGCAGCCGTATCAGCCGTCCCTCCATCCGCCCCAGGTTGGTGTAGTGGCGGAAGCGGGTTTTGGCGTCGATATTCTGCTGCCTCGGCTGTTCCGGATCGATTTCCCAGGGATGGAAATAGAAGATGCAGGGGTTGTGCTCGTGCGCGTTAACGCGCCGCATGTTCAGCCTGGACACCGCATAGGGCAGCAGGCGGAAATAGCCGCCGCCCGAGCAGGGGAAGTTGCGGCCGAACCACTGCACGGTGGTCATCGGCACCTCCAGCAGCGGCAGGCCGTTTGGATGGAACGGCACGCGCGAGGCGGCGGTGTCGCCGTAAAGGTCGTGGCGGATCGGATAGAGGCTGGAACTGTAGCGATGGCCCTCCTCGCCCAGCACGCCGAAGGCCCAGTAATTCTTCGGCCCGATCGAGAAGGTCGCGGCGCGATAGCCTGTGATCTCGACCCCGCCGATATCCTCGAGCAGCGCCTTGGTCTTGCGGATATCAGCGCGGAACGCGGCCTCGTCCTGCGAATCGGCGCGGGTGTGGTTCCAGCCGTGGCTCGCCAGCTCGTGGCCTTCGGCGACGATCCGACGGATCAGCGCCGGATAGCGCTCGGCTATCCAGCCCAGGGTGAAGAAGGTGGCCTTGACCCCAGCCTCGCCAAAGATCTCAAGCAGCCGGTCGACATTGCGTTCGACCCGGCAGGGCAGGCTGTCCCAGTCGCCCCGGTCGATCGTGCCGGCGAAGGCCTGGACCTGGAAATAGTCTTCCACGTCCACCGACATGGCATTGAGCATCGGGGCGTTCAGCAGCGCGCCGCCCGCTTCCGGCCGGCCGGCCGGGCTTTGAGCCACTTGCTCCGGAACCGGCTGGCGGGCCGCCACCGTCATCAGGTGTCTTTGTCCAGCGAAGCGGCGATCAGGGCCAGGGCGCGCTTGATCGCCTGGTCGTTGCGGTCGAGCTTCTGCTCGATCTTGGTGAGCCGCTGGTCGAGCGCGTCTCCGCCCGTTCCAGACGGGCTGGCGGCCGGCGCCGGCGAGCTGGCGGTGACATCGCCCAGCTCGGTCTTCAGCTCCTCCGCCACCTGTTGCACGGTCTGCTCGTCAACCAGATGGGTTTCCTCCAGGAAGCCGAACAGCATCAGGCGCGAGCACAGCGCGTTGATCCGGCGCGGCACGCCGCCGGTCTCGCGATAGATCTGCCAGAAGGAGCCGTCGGTGAAGCGCGGATCGTTCTGCCAGCCGACCAGGCTCAGCCGGTGCTCGATATAGGCGCGCGTGTCGCTCTCCGACAGCGGCCCCAGATGGAACGAGGCCAGCACGCGCTGTCGCAGCTGCTCCAGCTCCGGCAGGCCCATGATGGCTCGGAACTGGGGCTGGCCGAGCAGGAAGCTCTGCAGCGGCGGCGAATGGTTGACCGTGAAGTTCGACAGCATCCGCAGTTCTTCGATCGCCGGAACCGTCAGGTTCTGCGCCTCGTCGACCACCAGCAGGGAGCGGCGCCCGTCGTTGAAATTGGCGACCAGCATGTCCTGGAACCGGTGCATCAGCTCGGCCTTGCTCAGGCCTTCGGCCTGGAGGCCGAAGCCGGCGGCGACCAGCCGCAGCGTGTCGTCCGCCGACATCTGGGTCGAGAGCATGCGGGCGATGACATATTGATGGGGGTCGAGGGTGGAGCAGAGATGCTCGAGCAGCGTGGTCTTGCCGGCGCCGACTTCGCCGGTGATGACGATGAAGCCCTCGGCCTGGTTGAGGCCGTAGGTCAGGTGCGCCATCGCCTTCGAGTGGACGCTGCTCTCGAAGAAGAATCGTGAATCGGGTGTTAATTGAAACGGCAGACCGGTCAGATTGTAATACTCGGCATACATCTCAGAAAGATTTCCTCAGGCCGATCGACAGTTGCTGCGTCAGCGAGTTGTTCTGCGAATCATTATTGATCGTGCGGAACAGGTTCTCGACGACGTTGATCGACGTGGTGTCGCTGAGATTGTAAAGCAACTGCCCGGACAGGCTGAAGCTGCGCGCGCGATTGTCGGACGCCCCGAAAGTCCTGGTCTGGCTCTGCGTGTAGCCAAGACTGACATTACCCTGAACCAGCGGAGAGAACTGGCGCGAGTAGTTGACGGTCGCGCCCAGAACCTCGGTATCTGTATGAACGCCGCTCAAAGAGTTCCGTACCTCGTACTGACCGGTCAGCGTCAAGGCCGATCGCGTGAACTGATGAGAAATGGACACCAACGCGGGCTTATCACGAAATAGTATGTTCTGCGAACCAAAAGTCTGATTCACTGCGCTAAAAGGTAGGCCCGTGCGGCTGTCGATCGGATTGCCGAACTGGTCGTAGACCAGATATTTCAGGTTCTGCAGCGTCGCCGTCAGCTGATTCTGCACGGTTACAAGGTAACTGGCGCTGATATTCGTCCGCGGTCCCAGCGCATAGCCGACCTGGATGGTGGGGCTGTAGGCGCCCTGCTGCTTGCCATAGCCGAGCGCCACCGTGCTGAGATCGTTCGGCGTTATGGTGAGGCCGATGCTCCAGGTCACGCCCTCGCTGCGATATCCGGGGTTGCCGCCACCATTATCGGGATAGTTGATCGACTGATAGCCGATCGAGCCGCTGATATAGAAGTTCCGGTTGATGTGATAGCTGACGGTCACCGTGTCCACACCGCTGGTGGACCCCGTGTTCGCGCCCGAGCCGCTGTTGGTGTTGTGCGAGAAGTCGGCCCTCAGGCCCAGCCGGCCGAACGACTCGGCCGATCCGATCGATACCAGCGCGTTCTGGCCCAGCGAGTTGGTCGAGTTGATGCCGAGCCCCTGCAGCTTTGCCCCCTCGACGCTGGTGTTGGTCGAATTGACGCTATAGCTCGCCTCCAGGGTCGCGACATCGCTGAAATTCTGCTGATAGCGCGGGACCACATTGCCGATGTAGTAGAGGATGCGGTTGTTGGTCGGTACCAGGATGCCCTGCTGGTTGCTGGCATTGCCGCTGGCATCGGCCTCGTTGGCGTAGCCCTGGAACTTGACCGTCAACGTGTCCGGGATCGGCGAGATCTCCGCGTCGGTGTTGAGGTTCTGGTCCAGCCGGTCCTTGGAATTGCCGTTGTCGAAATGGTTGAAGGTCGGCTGGTAGTTGAAGTCGACCTTCGCCCGCGCCGTCTCGCCTGAGATGCTGATGCCCGGCGTGACCTGGGTGACGAATTGCGGCTGGCTGCCGCCGGTTCCCGTCTGGTTCTGAGTATAAAGCTGGCTGACGCCCATCGAGGGCGTGACCTGGATGCCGGTGGGGTCGTTGCCGCCCAGCGCCGGGTCCTGAGAGGGAAGCTGGGCGAATGCAATGCCGCTGACGGACAGGCTGGTCAGGCCGAGGATCAGCGCCGGTCTTATGTCGCGCCCCGTTTTTTCCGTTCCGCCGGGACGCGGCGATCTGCTCCGCGTCCGGTAATGCAGGATCAATAGGCCCCGTAACCGCCATAGGAGGTGGTGGCCAGCGGCTGCGCCTTGTTCAGCACCAGCGCGATGTCCGGGCAGGCGCTGATCAGGTTCAGCGCCGCCACGATCTCATGCTGCTGCGTCTGCTCGGCCTCGACCACGAACACGATCTGCCCGACATGCGCCGCCAGCGTGGCGGCGTCGCTCGAAACCAGGCAGGGGGCGGTATCGAAGATGATGATGCGGTCGCGATAGCGCTGCGCCATGTCGTCGATCAGGTCGCGCATCCGGCTCGAGGCCAGCAGTTCCGGCGCCCGGTCGCTCATCATGCCGGCGGGCAGGATCGAGAGCCGCGGGATGTTGGTGCGCAGCAGGACGTCGGCCATGTCCAGGCCCGGATTGAGCAGCAGGTCGACGAAGCCCTGATTGGCTTCCAGCCCGAGATTCTGCCGCAGCGCCTGGCGGCGCACGTCGGCATCGACCAGCAGGACGTTGTAATCCTCCTCCAGCGAGATCGAGATCGCGATGTTGGTGGAGCAGAAGGTCTTGCCCTCGCGCGGCTTGGCGCTGGTGATCATCACCAGGTGCGAGATCGAATCCGGCCCATTCGCCTCGTTGAACGCGCGGCGCAGCAGGCGGCGCTTGATCAGCCGCAACTCTTCCATCACCGGTGTGCGGTCGGCGGTCCAGTCGATCGTGCCGGCGAGCGCCAGGCGCGCCGTGTCGAGCACGACGCTGCGGCTGGTCTTCACCGCCGGCGCCCTGACCTCCTCCGGCACGGGCGGCGCGACCGGCATCGGCGCTTCGTCGTCCGCCGGGCGCGGATGGAGCTGCCGGTTGAAGGGCTGCAGGTTGTTGATCAGCTGCCGGGGCTGCGGCGGCGCAGGCTGCTGGGGTGCTGGCTGCTGAGGCGCGAAGGGCTGGGGCGCCGCGCTGCCGGCCTGGTTTGCGGGCTGCGGCGGCTGCCGGTTGGCACTGCTGTCTGGCTGCTGCCTGGCAAAGGGCGACGGCCCCGGCGGCAGCTCGGTCCCCAGCGCGGTGGTGATCGATTGCGGTGTGTTCTGGTCGATCACCGGCTTTTGCGCCGGCGCATCGCGGCGAAGCCGGGCCGCGGCGCGTTCGATCATGTCGAAGCGGTTACCGGCCATCAGGCGCCCTTATGATGCATGCCGATGAAGGCAAACAGCAATCCGCCATAGATGACGACCAGCATCACGACAGCTGCGGCAAAGGCCTTGGCGCTGAGGAACCAGTGCTTCGGGCGGCGGTCGAACGAATTGATCACCGAGATCGAGCCGAGGATCGGCAGGCCGAGCGCCTGGAGCGCCGTGGTGGTGCTATAGGAGCTGTCGATCTGGCTGAGCACGAAGGCCACGCCGATGCCCGCGCCCATCCCGGCGACCAGCACCATGGACAGGAACAACGGCCGGTTGGGCGACGACGGCAGGCTCGGCACTTCCGGCGTATCGATCGTCTTGATGTCGATCTTGTCGCCCTTCTTGTCGGCGTTCTCGGCGATCTGGGCCGATTCGCGGCGGGCCAGCAGCTCGGTATAGTTCTTCTTCACGACCTCGTAATCGCGGTCGAGATTGAGAAATTCCGCCCCGACGCTCGGCGCCCGGCGGGCCTCGTCCTCGATCTTGTCGCGGTCCTCCTCGGCCGACACCAGGCGGCGGCGCAGCGAGGCGATCTTGGTTTCCTTGTCGCTCAGCTGCGATGCCAGCTGGACATAGACCGGGTTCGCGATGTTCTGCGAGGTCGGCCCCTTTTTCTCTTTCTCCGCCGCCTGGCTCCGGGTGATTTCCTGCTGCACGGCGGCGATCTGGTGCTTCAGCGCGATCACCACCGGATGCTGATCGGTCAAGGTCGACTTCGCCGTCTCGAGCTGGGTCTTGAGCTGGGCCAGCCTGGTCTGCGGCGAGGTCGACAGGCCCTCCGCGCCGGCGGGGGCCGGTGCCGCCTTCTCGACCGTGTCGAACTGCTGCTGCGCGTCAAGCTGCTTCTGCAGGCTGTCGCGCTCGGCGATCGAATCGTTCAGATCCTCGGTGATCTTCTGGACGTCGGCGCGCGCCTGCTCCAGACGGGACACGCCGTTATCGGCGCCGGGCAGCAGGTCGTAATAACGGGCCTGGAATTCCGACTTCTTACGCTCGGCCTCGCGCAGCTGGGTCTCCAGCCGGTCGATTTCGGTCTGCAGGAAGCGCTGGGCGCTGTCGATGTCGGTCCGGCTGTCGCCCGCGCTCGATTCCATGAACAGCGACAGCACGTTCGACACCACGCTCTGCGCCAGCTGCGGGTCGGTGTCGGAATAGGTGACGGTGAACAGGTTGCGCGTCTGCAGCTTGATCACGATCGCCTTCTGCAGGCGGGAAACCAGTGCCTCGCGGTCGGCATTGTCCTTCACGCGCCCGTCGAGATCCGTCATGCGGATCAGCTTTTTCATGTTGCTGTTGGACAGCAGCGTGCGCTGCATGCGTTCCAGCCGGGCGTCGACGTCGCTTTCCACCGCGATGCCGCGCAACAGCGGTGTCAGCGCCTCATCCGAATTCATGTAGACGCGGGCGCTGGACTCATAGATGTCCGGCATCCGCGAGACGACGACCCAGCCCACCAGGCAGATCGCCCAGGCCACGCCCACGGCATACCAGCGGCGGCGCCAGATGTCGCGCGCGTACTGGAAGATTATGACCTTAAGCGAGCCCATGCCTCATTAGAACCAAGATTGCGGTATGATCAAGATATCGCCCGGCTGAACCGCCACATTGGCGTCGATGTCCCCATCCTTCAGCAGGTCGTCGAGGCGAACCGGTATCACCGCTTCTTTTCCGTTGACCGTCCGGATCAGCTCGGCGCGGTTGCCCGCGGCGAACTTGGTCAGCCCATGGACCGCTATCATCACGTCCAGCACCGTCATGTTGGCCTGATACGGAATCGCCGACGGATCCGCAGCCTCGCCGACGATACGGACCTGCTGATCGAACGGACCATGAAACCCACCAACAATAACAGTTACAGTGGGATCTTGAACATATTTAGTTAGCTGAACCTCGATATCGCGGGACAGCTGCGTCGGCGTTTTTCCGGTCGCCACCAGGTCGTCGATCAGCGGGACCGAAATCCGCCCATCCGGCCTGACGGTGACCGTGCGGGACAGTTCCGGCATGCGCCAGATGAAGATTTCAAGCGAATCCAGCGGCCCGATCCGATAGATCGCCTGCGACGCCTTGGATTGGACCACCGCCTCCGACGGGCCGGACGAACCGCAGCCCTGGAGTATCAGCGCCAACAAGAGGGGAGCGAGCCGGATGAGACGCATACTTCTTCATGAAAAACTATTTGCGCAGAAAGATATAGCAGGCGTGTCTCAAGTAGCAACGATCATCCGCGCCGCCTGTGTTCAATATCGGTCCGCGTGCCGGCAGCATTGGCAGCCGGGCGCCGGGTTGATATGCACCTCACCGGGCCGATGATTCGGCCCGGCGTCGATTTGAATAGGGCGCGCCTGGACACTGCTTAGCGGAGCCGACCGATGACATCGCGCATGGCCGCGGCGATACTCGGACTGATTGCCGGTATCGCCCTGTTTTTTGCCCTGGCCTTGAGCTGGAACGACACCGCCGCGGCGCTGGGGCTGGGCCAGGCCGCGCTTCTCGCCGGGATCACCGGCGCGGCCAAGGCCGCCTGGGCGGTTTCGGGCGGAATCGCCGGCTTTGCCGTCGTCGCTTCGCTCGTTGCGCTGCTGGGCGGCATGGCCGAGACCACCAGGCTGCGCCGGCGGATCGACGAGCTGCGCCTCGACCCGGCTGTGGCCGGCAAATGGAACGCTGCCGACTGGCGCGCGGCCTTCGCCCCCACTGCCATCGCCGACCAGGCCGAGGCGATGATCGCCATCGTGCCGGTGATGGCGGGGGAGGTGCGCCGGGTGGTGGTCGATGCGCCGCTGCTTCTGGGCCTCAACCGCATCTGGCTCGACCGGCTGACGTTGGCCTGGTCGATCGGCCCGCTGCCGCTGGTCGTGCTGGCGCTGTCCGGCACGGCGGCGCTGTTCGCCCATGGCGCGGACGGCAGATGGGACGCCGCGCTGGCCGCTGGAACGGCCGCAGGCTTCATCATCGTGCTGGTCCAGTATCTGGCGCGCGCTGTGCTGTCGCCGATGGTGGACAGCGCAGTGGCGGCGGCCACGGCGGTGATCCGGCCGCTGATCTCGGTCCACGCGCTTGAGGCGCACAATCCCGCCGCCGCCCAGCCGAAGCGGATCGAGCAGGAGGAGGCGGAGATCATCGCCGCCGCCTTGTCGAATGTGATCTGGGAGCCGCTGAGCCGGCTGGCCGATATGGTCGAGAGACTGACGACCGCCACCGGCGAGCCGGCGGCGATCATCGCGCCGCCGCGCGATCAGGAGATCGAGGCGGCGATGGTGGAGATACGCGCCGGAATCGAAAAGCTGCTCAACAATTCCGGCGAGTAGGTCGGGCGGGCTTAGAGGACGGAGTCGATCCACTCATAGAGCGCGCCCTTCGGCAGCGCGCCGACCTTGGTGGCGGCCAGCTGGCCGTCCTTGAACAGCATCAGGGTCGGGA
>CAZNNJ010000158.1:0-9490 GCA_964574305.1 uncultured Rhodospirillales bacterium
CGGCAACACCAATGCGGCGACGATCATGATCGGCGAAAAGGCGGCCGATTTGATCCGGCGGGAGGGAGGCCCCGCATGAGCATTCTGGTTCAGGCGCTCGATATCGGAGGTCCTGGTCCACGCGTCGCGGTCAAGGACACGATCGACATCGCCGGCTACGCCACGCGGGCCGGCAGCCGGGCGCTCGCCGATATGCCGGCGGCGGTGCGCAATGCCGATGTCGTGCAGGCCGCGCTCGATGCTGGCTGCCGGCTTATCGGCAAGGCCAACATGCACGAGCTGGCGTTCGGCGTCACCGGCATTAATCACGCGACCGGCACAGCGTCTAACCCGTTCTATCCGACCCTCATCCCCGGAGGGTCTTCGAGCGGCTCGGCTGCCGCCGTTGCCGCCGGACTGGCCGAGTTCGCGCTCGGCACCGACACGGGCGGATCGATCCGGATGCCCGCCGCCTGCTGCGGCGTCTATGGCTTCAAGCCGACTTTCGGCCGCGTGAGCCGCCGTGGCGTGCTGCCGGCGGATTCATCACTCGATTGCGTCGGGCCGCTCGCCCGCAGCATGGACCGATTGATCGAGGCGATGCGGACCATCGACCGCTCGTTCGTGAAGGAACAGAGGCCGTCGATGTCGCTCGCTCTGATCGACGTCGATGCCGTGCCGGAGATCTCGGTGGTCATCGACAGAGCCGTCCGAGACGCCGGACTACGCATCAAAGGATCCACGCTTTCGGGATTGCCGGCGGCATTTGGCGCCGGCCTGGCGATCATCAATGCCGAGACTTGGACCGCCTTCGGCTACCTGCTGAAGACAGGGCTTCTCGGACGGGATGTCGCCGAGCGCTTGCTCCGTGCCCAGATGACGCGGCGGGACGACATCGCGGGCGCGGAGAAAATTCGCACCGCCTTCTCGGCCGAGGTCGATCGTGCGCTGGAAAACGTCGACGCCTTGGCCCTGCCGACCCTGCCCTGCTTTCCACCCACGATCGAAGCGGCCGCCGCGGACACATCGATCGTCCGCATGACGGCGCTTGTCCGCCCCTTCAACCTCAGCGGCCATCCGGCGCTTACCCTTCCTGTGCCGTGGTCAGGCGGCTTTCCCTGCGGCCTGCAGGTCGTGGGGCGCAAGGGTGACGACGAGCATTTCTGGGGCCTCGCAAAGCATGTTGCGAATGTCATGTCCGAGCGCGCGGTTCCCAAGTGATGGGCGCGGCTAGGCAGTCGCTGCTCGAGCGGCTCGATCGGCTCGAAGCCGAGAGCGCGGCGCGGGGGGTGATGGCGCGCTACATGGCGCTGTGTGATCAGCCGGACGACGGCTACCCGATCGCGACACTCGGCGACCTCTTTACTAACGATGCGGTCTGGGAGGGTCGAGGACGGAATTATGGCGCCGCGTTCGGGCGCCATATCGGCCGTCAGGCGATTATGACGTTCATCGACAGCTTCCGGCATCCGCCGCATTTCGCGCTGAACATCCATTTTCTGACATCCGAGGCGATCTCGCCCGGCGCGGCCGGTCCGGTTGGCCAGTGGGTGATGCTGCAGCTCTCCCGTTATGCCGACGGCCGCGCGTCGATGCTCGGCGCCAGACTCTGCGTCTCGTTCGCGCGCGAGGACGGCATTTGGCGCATCGCCCATTTTCAGACGGAAAATCTGTTCACCGCGCCCTGGGAAGAGGCGCTGGACAGCGCCGCCATCCCGCTTACGCCAACGAGGTCGACCGATGCCTGAACTGTCGAACCGTATGCCGAAGGACCCGCTGTCTCCGGAAGAGCTGGTCCAGACCGACCGGGTACATTCTTCACTCTACACCGACCCGGCCCTGTTCGAGTTGGAGCTCGCCCGCATCTTCGAGAGCACCTGGATTTGGGTTGCGCATGCGAACCAGATCCCCAATCCTGGGGATTTCAAGCTTGCTCATGTCGGCCGCCAGCCCGTCATCGTCGTTCGTGACCGCCAGCACCGCATCCGTGTGCTTTTGAATCGATGCCGCCACCGCGCCGCGACGGTGTGCGAGGCACCGGCTGGAAATGCGAACGGCTTCGTCTGCCCGTACCATGCCTGGAGCTACGGCCTGGATGGGGCGCTCCGCGGCGTGCCGCTGGCTGACGGCTATTCCGGCCAGCTCGACAAGGCCGACTATCCGCTGGTGGGTCTGCGTGTCGAGAGCTATGCCGGGCTGATTTTCGCCACCTTCCGCCAAGACATCGAACCGCTCGCCGACTTCCTGGGAGCGGCCCGGACATGGATCGACCTGTTCATGAAGCAGGGCGGCGGCTATCCGGTGAAGACCGCCGGCGAATTCAAGTTCCGCTTTCCGGGCAACTGGAAAATCCAGCTCGAGAACACCACCGACGCCTATCACTTCCCGGTGGTCCATCGCTCTTTCCTGTCGTCGGTCGATGACCAGACGGAGGAAATGTTCGCCTTCACCCGCCGTCCGGACGCCTATTGCGAGGATCTGGGCAACGGCCACTCGGTGATGGTGATGATCCCGGAGCTGGTCGATCTCGACGCCGATCCCGACCGCGCGATCCCGGAACGGTTTGCAGCGCTGGCTGAGGAACTCTCCCGCGATCACCCGCCGGAGGCGGTGAGGCGGATCGTGCGCGCGGTCGGCGGCTGCGGCTTCAATTTGAACCTGTTTCCCAACCTCGGCTGCTCGATGGCGTTTTTCCGCGTGTTGCAGCCGATCTCGGTCAAGGAAACCGAAATCCGTCATGTGGCGCTCGGCATGGAGGGCGGGCCCGAAGCGGCGAACCGGATGCGGCTGCGCCTGCACGAGCATTTCCAGGGACCGATGGGCTTCGGTACGCCGGACGATGCGGAGGCATGGGAGCGGGTGCAGCGCGGGGCCGAAGCCGGCCCTGACCTCTGGATCCTGGTCAATCGTGGCCTCGCCCGCGAAGAGACCTTGCCGAGTGGACACAGGCGGGCGCATGCGACGGACGAGACGGGCATGCGTGCCGCCTATCGCGCCTGGAAGAGGATGATGACGGTATGAGCGGCTCCGAGATCGAATTCATCTGGCGCGAGGCCGATATGCTTGATCGCGGCGCCTATGACGAATGGCTTGGTCTATGGGCACCGGACGGACGCTACATCGTGCCGGTCGACTTCGCGGCAACAGATTTCTCGGCCACCCTCAACTATGCCTATGACGATCGGGCGATGCGGGAACTGCGGGTACGCAGGCTGACCAGCGGCCAATCGACGTCGGCCGCGCATGCCGCGCGCACCCTGCGAACGGTCTCGCGCTTCGTCACGGCGGCGGCGGACGTGGCCGTGCGCGAGATACGCTGTGCACAGATGCTTGTCGCTCACAAACGGGAACAGACGACGATCTTCGCAGCCGATCTGACCTATCGATTGATCCCCGCTAGCGACGGTTTTCTCATCCACAGCAAGATCATCAGATTGGTCAACGCAGCAGATGACCTCAAATGCATTGGCTTTCTATTGTAGGTCTCAGAGCCGGTATGGAGGAGAGCCGGGGCTGGTCGCCGTGGCGGTCGCCCAGCGGCGATGTGAGGAAAAAGCCAGCGCCTAGGAATTGTCTCCGCGACGCGACGCTAGTTAACCCGCCGGTCGTAATCCGCCCAATACGGCTCCCGCAGAACACGGCGAAGGACCTTTCCGCTGGCGTTACGCGGTAAGTGCGGCTGAAAGACGACGTGTTTCGGCACTTTGTAGGACGCCAGGCGCTCGCGCGCCCATGCGAGAATGGATTGAACGTCTTCCTTGTCGTTCGAAGGGACGACGACGGCCGTGACCGCTTCGCCCCAACGGGAGTCTGGAACGCCGATGACGGCGACCTCCAGGATGTCGGGATGCGCCGACAAGGTATTCTCGACCTCGGTTGGGTAGACGTTCTCCCCGCCCGAGATGATCATGTCCTTCAGGCGGTCGTGAAGGTAGATATAGCCGTCTACATCGATGTAGCCGGCATCGCCGGTGCACACCCAGCCATCGATGAGCGTTTCGGCGGTCGCTTCGAGATTACGCCAATAGCCCAGCATGCTGCTTGGAGAGCGTATCTGAAGCTGGCCGACGACACCGGGTCCGACGGGCTCCAGCGCTTCGTCGACGATCCGGATTTCGGCTCCGGGCATCGGCCGGCCGATCGATCTCATCCTGGAATCGCCTTGGGGATTGTGTTCCTCCGGCGGAAGCGCGCAAACGGCGCCGAATGTCTCGGTCATGCCGTACAACTGCACGAAGCTGCAGCCGAAGATCGTGACAGCCTGCTGCAACAGGGTGAGCGGGATGGGGGAAGCACCATAAAGAATATAGCGCAGGCGCGAGAAGTCCGAGGTGGCGGCGTTTGGGTGACGCAGCAGCGTCTGGATCGCTGTCGGGACAAGAAAGATCCGGGTGACCTGTTCGCAGGAGATGCGGCGGAGAATCTCACCGGCATCGAATTCCGGCAGGATGATGGACTTTGCGCCACTATGGAGTGCGTCCAGGCCCCATCCGGTGCCGCTGACATGGGCGACCGGCATCGCAACGATCGAGATATCGCCCGGATCCCATAGATCCCATTCGATGCCCGCGGCTTTACGAGCGGACCTCATTGCAAACGCCGCTCCTTGACCGAGCACCGCGCCTTTGGGCCGTCCCGTGGTTCCGGACGTATAAAGCTGCACGAAGGGGTCGGCGAGATCGACCGGAGGAAATAGGGTATCGCCTCCTTCGCCGCGCGAAAGCCAGTCGGTATAGCCGGGCAGGTTGGGGAGCGCATCCTCGGTGCTCACCACCACGGCGCCGCTGGTCTTGGCAGCCGCCATCGCAAGCGTGGCGAAGGGGGGCTCGACGAAGAGAAATCGCGCCAGGCAATCCTGGAGAATGTAGGTCAGCTCCGGCAACGTCAGCCGCCAACCGATCGGCACCATGACCAGTCCCGCCTTGGCAGCGGCCAGGAGAAGTTCGAAATAACGATCGGAGTTCTTCCCGAGATAGGCGATGCGCGTGCCAGGACCTAGGCCGGCCGCGATGAGTGCGGCCGCCCCGAGAGAGCTGCGTCGATCGAGTTGCGCATAGGTTGTGATCCGTCCCTGAAACTCTAGGGCTGTTGCTTCGCCGCGCTCGGTTGCATGCATAGGGATAACCTGGGGGGGAGGCGGCGGTATCCGGCGGGTGGCCCCCTTGGTTGACCCTGCTTATTCCGGGGCCCCGCCGGGCGTCCGCTGTTGTGGGCTCGGCCGCAGGCTCGGATTTCTAGCGGCCGGAGCGAAAGATCTTTGGCCATCGGCAATTCCCGGAATCGCTCTTCTGACGACGGATCGATCCCGGTCAGCAGTAACTTACGGGATATGTCCTGGTGATGATTTCAATCAATCATCCAATTAAGATTGCTCCAGATAGGCCCGCTCTGTAAAGTGCCGCTCTCGTCGCCGGCACAAGCGGACGGCAGCGGGAACGTTCGTTGAAGCCGACACGGACTCCACGTTGCGATATTCGACCCCGTCGGCAACAAGGGTTCGCGCAAAAAACCAGACCAGTGAGGGACCTCATGCCGGACGCCATCAACCCCGCACCGATCGGCGTCGCCCGCTGGATCAAGGTGGAAGACCTGCCGGCACCCCGGCCTGACCAAGAGGCGCGGTGCACCTGCGAGGTCTTGCAGGGTGTCGTGGCGAAGCTCGGAAATTTCGAAGTGGTCTCGACCGCTCCGATCACCTCTGGTCGCTACGAAGCGGCGCCTCCGCCATTCCTTGTGAACGGGGTAGCGTTTCCTGCGGTGACGGTGGAGGATTTGCCCGATTTCTGGGAAGTACGGATCGTGTCGCGAGGACCGCGCCACGTCACCACCATAACCGTGTGGGCCCCTCGGAGATGGAACGGCCGCTTCCTCGGAACATTCGGCGGCGGCAACCGGACCGATTCTATCTTTGGTGTTCCCGAGTCTATGCGCGGCGTTGGCCTGTCGACCGCTGTGCGCAACGGGTTTGCGGCCGCCAAGACCGACGGCGGGAACAGGGATCCTCGGTTCGCCGACTGGGGCCTTATCGAAGGCACGAACGAAATCGACTGGGAGCTGACAAAAAACTGGATCGATCGCAGCACCCACGAGATGACGGTTGTGGGCAAGGCGATCACCGAAGCGATCTACGGCGAGCCACCAAGATATTCGTACGCCGCCGGCTGCTCCGGCGGGGGACGCCAGGCGCTGGTGGAGGCGCAACGCTACCCGGGTGATTATCACGGCATATGGTCGTCGGATCCCGCAATCAACTGGACGAAGTTTATTCCAGGCGAGCTTTGGCCAGCGCTCGTGATGAAGGAGCTCGGAGCACCTCTCGCTCCGGACAAGATGGATGCGTTCCGCGTCGCGGCGATCGATGCCTGTGACGGCGTTGACGGGTTGCGCGATGGGATCGTCGGTGCATTCGATCCCTGTACCTTTGATGCGCGGACGCTTGTTGGCCAAGACACACCGGCTGGCGTCATCACCGAGACAGACGCCGCCGCGATGAACAAGATCTGGGAAGGCCCGCGTACGGCTGACGGCGACTTTCTCTGGTACGGGTTGCGGCCGGGCTCGGAAAGCTGGGGCCGGAGTCCGTTGTCCGGCGGGCTTTGCAGTGTCGCGGAGGTGGACGGCAAGCTTGAGCCTCAGCCATTCGAGATCGCCACGAGCTACATCAAATCGTGGCTTGTCCGGGACGCCGCGTGGGACTGGAAGACGCTGACCTTCGATGGCTTCGAAGCGCTGTTTGAGCAGAGCGTCCGGGAGATGGCCGACTGCGCCGCTGACGAGGCGGATCTTTCTGCCTTCGCCGCAGCCGGCGGAAAGCTCATCCTCTCCCACGGTGCCAACGATCAGCTCATCCCGGCTGAGGGGAGCATCGACTATTATCGGCGCGTCATCGATGAGACAGGGTCCGAGGAGGATGTCAAAACATTCGCCCGGCTCTTCGTCAGCGAGGGCGACGGCCACGCTCACAGCAATATGCCGGGCCCGGGCCTGACGCCGGCGGAGGCGATGACAGCCCTTATGCAATGGGTCGAGGCCGGCATTGCTCCGGAGGAGATCACCTGCAGTACGGTTGACCTGCCCACTGGAGCGGTTATCGCAACCCGGCCAGTCTACGCCTATCCCATGGTCCCGGAATATCGCGGCCAAGGTGATCCGGACCACAAAGCAAGCTTTGCTCCCACGCATTATGCGAAAAGGGCCGGCTCACTCGTTGACGGATAGTCGCCCACAGTAGGTAAGAAATCCAAGTTACGGCGGTACAAGAAAGCGAGGGATGGAGGTTGACGCTGCGGCTTTTCCTCGCTGAACATCTCTCGCCAAAAATTGCGGGCTGACGGCGAGTTCGGCTTCCTCACCGCTTTGGCTGACGCTTTTCGATGAACGCCTTGATGCCTTCCTGGGCCGCTGGGGTCGCCGTCACGTTGCAGAAATCGTCGACGGCCGTAGCAATGCTTCGGCGGTAGTCCAGATCGATCTGGCGCATGAACGCGGCGCGGCCCATCGCCATTACGGTCGGGGACTTTGCCGCGAATTGTGTCGCTAAGGCTGTGGCTTGGCTTTCCAGCTCATCGTCTGCAACGACTCTGTTCACGATTCCGAGCTCGCATGCCTCGGCCGGACTGAAGACCCGGCCGGTGAACAGCAGTTCGAAGGCGCGATGGCGTCCGACGATTCGCGGCAGGTGCGCGTAGTGAATTGCTGGCAGCATGCCGACGTCGATCTCGGGATAGCCGAAGCTTGCGTTGTCGCTTGCCAGGATGATGTCGCAGGAGACTGCCACCGTCATGCCGCCACCTCGTGCGGCGCCGCCGACGACGGCGATCGAAGGCTTCCCGAGTTGATACTGGGCGTCGAACAAGTCGATATAGAGCGACTGGAGGAAAGGACGCAGATGGGTGCCGGCCTTGCCCCGCACGATATCCAGGTCGAGGCCAGCCGAGAAACGCTTGGCCAGCGCACTGGAAAGGAGCACGGCGCGAGCCTCGGGATCGGCGGCGGCGCGTCGAAAGGCGGCGACGACCGCCTGGATGAGTTCGAGGCTCAGCGCATTTACTGGCGGTCGCCGCAGCTCGATCCTGGCGATGTTGCCGGCAAGCTGATAGTCGACGAGATTGGCCGAGGATTCCATGCTCATTGCGCGATCCTAGTTGAGACCTTTGACAAGCAGAAATCCGCCGGGGGCAAGCGAACGGTAGGCAGTCGCGGCCTCGAGCCTGCCCGTGACCTTCAGATCATCGAATTTGTATTTCGAATCGGCGAAGGACTGCGCCTCGGCCATCATTAGTCCTTCCAGACGACGCATCGAGCGTTTCCGAACAGCTCGAACTCTGACCAAGCCGCCGCGGACTCACCCACTGTGGGGCCGCGACCAACCCACACCAGCCGCCGACGTCGGTTTTGCTATTTTGCACAAAGAGCGCAAGGCTGTGGTTCGCAGTTGCGCCATGAGCGGACAATCCGTAGTCGACGTGAATTTCCGCGAAGGACGCCGTGCTTCGGGCATCCAAAGCCCGAGCCGTCAAGGATTGTCACGGTTCTCGATTACCGGCGGGCCATAGATCTCTCCCAAAATAAACTCTACGACGGGAGAGTCCCTCCACACGGCCTGTTGGTCGAATTCGACCTTGATCGTCCCTTGATGCTGATCGTCATCGTACTCGAACGACACGCTGGTCGGCCGGCCATCGGCTACATCGCGCTGGAGCACCAAGCTTAGATCCTTGGCTGAAAACAGCACCGACCTATCTTCCAGTATATTGGTTAAGATAGCGACGCGGATCGTAAAAGCTCTTAGTCGATCGCGGGCGAGCGGGAACGATCATAGTATGGCCGTCAGGACAAAGTTCCGTGTTTCGTCCGCCGAGGGTCGCCGAGCGAGACTCGAACTGCTGGCCGAACCTGCTCAGCAAAGCCTTGGATCGGGAGACCGAGGGTTAGGTATCTTGTCTTGCCCGAGGCATACATGCTGCCCCTCCCCAGCTATGCAGCGGCTCGCGAAACGCACGTCCAGCGCAAGGGACAATATCGCTGCAACCCAATAGAAAATGCTTTGCTTAGATTCTAGCTCTTCGGAGAGATCTATTTGCGAAGTACCGATGACAGGAATCAGAATATAGATGAATGACGTTGAGACTATCACAAATCTTACGAGCGACATGGTGCTTGGCTATTTCGAATCGCTAAAATCATGCTTCTATGTAAAAATCGGCATGCTACTCTGGTTCTATGGAGGTAGCGTCGGAAAGCACCGGGATTTATCCGACGTAGCTTCGAGAGTCGCGGCAGAATTCAATGACGAGCTCGCGAAAAATGTGTTGTGCTCAATCGGATCCGAAGTGGTCGAAAATCTTAGAGAAGATGCAATCACGGCGTTAATCCTTTCGGGCTGGACGGTCTTTGAGCAGGTCATCAAGGATCTTACTGTGCCTGATTACGCAACGCAGCCGACTCCACTTCAAGCTGACTTCCACAATGGTGTTCTTGGTTTTACGCCCCAAGAGCGCGATGAGATCAA
>CAZNNJ010000159.1:0-9487 GCA_964574305.1 uncultured Rhodospirillales bacterium
GCGAGACCGAGGGCTCTTCGTCGACGCCCCCTGGCGGGTCGAAGCGGCCAGGCGTTTCGTGAATCCGTGACATAATTCCTCGCTCTGCCCGCCCCGATACAACATGCGTTGCCGGGACCCGGTCCCGAGCCTAGACTGACCCCAAAGGCAGGCGAATCCGTTCGCCGCACTAGGGGAAGATCATGCGTGCGAAAGCAATCCGTCAGACCGCCTTGGCACTCGCGCTGTCCACATCCTTCATCAGCGGAATAGCCGCGGCGCAAAACCAATATTCCGGCATCGTCATCTTCGGCGACAGCCTGTCCGACCCGGGCAATATTCCGAAGTTTTTCGGCTTCGATTATCCTCCGCCGCCCTATTTCGAGAACCAGTTCAGCAACGGCCCGGTCTACGCCAAATATCTGGACGGGCTGTTCGGCATCTCCACGCCGCTGGTGGACTACGCCATTGGCGGCGCGCAGACTGGCGTCGGCAATATCGGCGGGCTGCCGGGCAATCCGACGATCGGCCTGCCCAATGCCGGCATGGATGGCGAGATCACCTACTACCTTCAAAGCACCCCCAGGCCCGATCCCAGCTCGCTCTTCATCGTCTGGGGTGCGGCCAACGACTATTTCAAGATTCTGGACGGCTTCAAGGGCGGCGGCCCCACCGGCCCGGCCCTGAAGGCCTTCCTGACCGGTCCGAGCGGACCGGTGACGGTCTCGGTGGGCAATCTGGTGACCGACGTCACCCGGCTGGCCCAGGCCGGGGTCAAGAATTTCGTCGTGCCGAACCTGCCCAATCTGGGCGACACGCCAGCCTATATCGGCAGCGCCAAGACCTCCGGCCAGGGCACGCTGTTCGCGGATGTGCACAATCAGGAGCTCTCCGCCGCGATGGGCGCGCTGCAGCAGAAGCTGCATGTGAACATCACCATCGTCGATATCGGCAGCGTCTTCAAAGGCGTGCTGGCCAACCCGGCTGAGTTCGGCCTCGACCCCAGCACCATCACCAAGGAATGCATCCAGAACCCGACCTGCGTTTCCCAGCATCTGAACTATCTGTTCTGGGACAATGTGCATCCGACCGGGCAAGTGCAGGCCGAACTGGCCTATGTGTTCCAGGCCTCGTTGGACGGGCCGACGACGGTGGCCCCCGAACTCGACCTCGACAAGCTGGTCCAGCAGGATCTGTTCGATCATATCTCGGCCCGCACCGCGGCGCTGAGGCTGGGCGCGGCCGGCCTCTCCTTCAGCAATATCGGCGGCGCCTCGGGCACGGTCGGCGGCGACGGCGACCATGCGCTGGCGGGCTTCATCACCGACAGCTATGGCTGGGGCTCGCGCGATGCGCGCGCCAACACCGTCAGCTTCGACTACGACCACAACATGATCTCGGGCGGCCTCGATTACCGGCTGAACGACTGGGCGGCGGTCGGCGGGCTGTTCGGCTACAGCCATACCAGCGACACGCTGGGCAACGGGCTGGGCAGCCAGTCCTTCGACAGCTATCAGGCGGCGGTCTACGGCACCGCCTTCATGAACGGCTGGTACGGCTCTCTGGCCGCGACCTATGCCTCTGAGGAATGGGGCAAGATCGACCGCAACGTCTTCATCGGCAACCAGGTCGCGCACGCCACCACCAACGGCCATGTCTTCGGCGGCAAGATCGAGGGCGGCTATGTGATCGAGATGGGCGAGTGGTCGTTCGGCCCCGCCGCCGAGCTGCGCATGGCCGACTATCACATCGGCAGCTATACCGAGCACGGCACGTTCGGCCTGAACCAGCAGGTCGACAGCCAGAATGTCGGCTCCGTCGTCGGCCAGTTCGGTCTTCAGGCGGCGCTGTCGACCATGATCGGCGACTATGCGGTGACGCCGCAGATCCGGGTCAATTACGACCACGAATTCCACGGCACCACCCGCGCCGTCACCACCCGCGTCGCCAGCCAGGCCGCCACCTTCGTCACCACCGACCTGGCGCCGGAGGGCGACAACTACGCCCGCATCGGCGTCGGGCTGGGCGTGCGCCTCACCGACCAGTTCTCCGCCCTGGTCGATTTCGACAGCACCGTCGGCCGCGAGGGCGGCGAGGATTACAGCATGCTGGCCCGGCTGAAGGGGACGTTTTAGGGCGGCGTCGTCCGACCCAAGCAGTTGCTTGTTTTTGCGTTGACAGCCCCGCAAGCGGCTCCCACAGTCCTCGCTCAATAACAAGCGGGGGGAAGGCCGTGGCGGAAGACGGGTTGGGTGCGTCCGTTGCCGGGCGCCATCTGAATTTCATCGATGGGCGGTACCGCGAGCCGCTTTCCGGCGAATGGCTGGACAGCATCGATCCCTCGACCGGCAAGGCCTGGACCCTGGTGCCCGCCTCCGGCGCCGACGATGTCGACACGGCTGTCGCGGCGGCCAAGCGCGCCTTCCGAGGCCCCTGGAGCAAGCTCACCGCCGGGCAGCGCGCCGCGCTGATGCGCAGGCTGGCGGCTCTGGTCGATCAGCATGCCGACGAACTGGCGGCGCTCGAATCGCGAGGCAACGGCCGGATTCTCACGGAGACGCGGGCCGGCGATATCCCGATGATCGGGCAGATCCTGCACTACTACGCAGGCGCGGCCGACAAGATCCAGGGCGAGACGATCGAGACTTCGCCAGCGAGCCTGATCTATACCCGCCACCAGCCGGTGGGCGTCGTGGCGGCGATCCTGCCGTGGAACGCGCCGCTGGCGACTTTGACCGGCAAGATGGCCCCTGCCCTCGCGGCAGGCTGTACCATCGTGATCAAGCCGGCGGAGACCTCGTCCGTCTCCAGCCTCGTCTTCGCGCGGCTGATCGCCGAGGCGGGGATTCCCGACGGGGTGGTCAACATCATTTCCGGCCTGGGGCCGGTGGTCGGCGATGCGCTGGCCGGCCATCCCGATGTCGCCAAGATCACCTTCACCGGCTCGACCGCGACGGCGCGGGCAATCACGCGGCGGTCGGCCGATGCGATCAAGCCGCTGGGGCTGGAGCTGGGCGGCAAGTCGGCCAATATCGTCTTCCCCGACGCCGACCTGGACGCCGCCATCACCGGTACGACGACCGCCGCCATTTTCACCGCCGGCGCTGGGCAAGTCTGCATCGCCGGCTCCCGCGTGCTGGTTCACCGCTCGATCCACGACGCCTTCGTCGGCCGGATGGCCGAGCGGGCGAAGGCGATCCGCCTCGGCGACCCGCTGGACAAGACTACCCAGATGGGCCCGATCGCCTTGCGCAAGCAGTTCGACAAGGTGTGCGGCTATCTCGACATCGCCAAGTCCGAAGGCGCGGAGCTGGTGGCCGGCGGCCGGCACGGCGCGGCGCTGTTCGCGCCGGGCGATGCGCTCTCAGGCGGCTATTGGGTGGAGCCCACGCTCTATGCCGGCGCCAACAACGCCATGCGGATCGCGCGAGAGGAGATTTTCGGCCCGGTCGCTGTCGTCATTCCTTTCGACGACGAGGACGAGGCGGTGACGATCGCCAACGATTCCGAATACGGCCTCGCCGCCGGCGTCTGGACCAATAACTTGAAGCGCGCCCATCGCGTGGCCGCCGCCATCGATGTCGGCTCGGTCTGGATCAACTGCTATCGCAGGATGCATTGGGCCGTGCCGTTCGGCGGCATGAAGAACAGCGGCTACGGGCGCGACAGTGGGCTGGAAGCGATCCGCGGCTACCAGTTCACCAAGGCCGTGACCGTCGACCTGACCTAAGGGAGCCAGCCATGCGCGCCGCCGTCATGCACCGCTTCAACGATCCGCTGCAGGTCGAGGAGGTCGCGGTCGAGGAGCCGCGTGCCGGCGAGGTGCTGGTCAAGATCGCCGCCTCCGGCGTCTGCGGCTCGGACGTCCATGCCTGGCACGGCCGCTCAAACGTCACCAGGGCATTCCCGATCATACTGGGCCACGAAGGCGCCGGGGTGATCGAGGCGGTCGGGCCTGGCGTGACCACGCCCAGCCGCGGCGACCATGTCGTCATCGCGATGTTCGGCCCGTGCGGCCATTGCGACTATTGCGGGACCGGCCAGCCGGAATATTGCGACGGCCCTGCCCGCCGCAGCATGTATGGCGAGATGCCGGACGGCTCGACCCGCCTGTCGCAGGGCGGCGCCCCGGTCTACCCCTATGTCGGTGTCGGCTCGTTCGGCGAATACGCCGTGGTCCGCGCCGAGATGGTGGTGAAGGTGAAGCCCGACCTGCCGCTCGATAAATTGTGCATTTCGGCCTGCGGCGTCACCACCGGCTTGGGCGCGGTGTTCAACGTCGCCAAGGTGACGCCGGGTAGCTCGGTCCTCGTGGTCGGCTGTGGCGGGGTGGGCCTCAATGTCGTTCAGGGCGCGCGGATCGCCGGCGCCGCGCGGATCATCGCCGTCGACACCAACCCCGCCAAGCTCGACCTCGCCGCGGATTTCGGCGCCTCGCATTGCCTCCAGGCGACGGAGGACCCGGCGGAGCTGGAGGCGGCCGTCCGCCAGATCGCGCCCAAGGGCGTGAACTACGCCTTCGACGTCGTCGGTAGCCCGGCCCTCATCCGCCAGCTTCTCGGCTTGACCACGATGGGCGGCACCACCGTCGCCGTGGGCATCGTGCCCTGGGGCACCGAGATCGGCGGCCCTGCCGGCCTGTTCCTGTTCGGCGAGCGCAAGCTGACCGGCGTCATGGGCGGCAGCAACCGCCCAGTCCGCGAGATCAACCGCATCGTCGACCTCTACGAGCAGGGCCGGCTGAAGCTGGACGCGCTGGTCGGCAAGACCCGACGCCTCGACGAAATCGGCAGCGCCATTGAATGCTCGGTCGGCGGAGACTGGGCTCGCACGGTGATCCGGATCGACGAGCGGCTGCTTTAAACCAGCTCTGGCAACGCCCTCAACCAGGCGTTCAGCGCATCCGAAGTCGAATCCAGCGCTCCCGCCAGCTCCGGCAGCAGACGGCGCGCCGCCTCGGCGTCGCCGGTCTTGCAGGCGATCTCGACCGAGCGGGCCAAGTCGGACACCTGCGATGCGCCGACATTGCCAGAGGTGCCGACCAGGGCGTGGGCATCGCCGACGATGGCTTTGAGGTCGCCGGCAGCCGTCATCCGCGCCATCCGTTCCTCGGCCTCGCCCAGATACATTTCGAGGAAATCCCGGACCTCCGCCGGCTCCATGACCGAGATCAGCGTGTCCAGGCAGCTGGAATCGATTCCGGCGGCGGCGAGCGTGCTGTCCAGATCGTCCCATGCATCGGCCGCCGGCCCCGCCTCGGGACCGGCCACGAGGACGATCCCGTCCGCCTCATCCAGGCCACGCGCCAGTTCCAGCAGCTTCGACAGCAGGACCGTCTGGTCGACAGGCTTGGAGACATAATCGTTCATGCCGGCGGCGAGATATTCCTCGCGCGCGCCGGCCAGCGCATGGGCGGTCAGCGCGATGATCGGAATCTCCGATCTCGGGCCGGGCAGCGCCCGGATCTGCTGGGTCGCCTGGATGCCGTCCAGCTCGGGCATCTGGATGTCCATCAGGATGACGTCGAAATCGTCGCGCCGAAGCGTATCGACCGCCTGATGGCCGTTCTCGGCGATCTGCACGCGATGTCCGCCTTTCGCCAGCAGCGCCGTGGCGAACTTCTGGTTGATCTTGTTGTCCTCGGCCAACAGGACGCGCAGCGCACGGGATGTTGCGGGGAGCGCGGACGGCGCGGAGGCCGGCTGGGCTGCCGGCGCCTTCTTCACGGCAGGACCGGCGGGCGCGGCGTACAGCGTCGCCAGGCAGGCGAGCAGATCGCGCTGGCGGATCGGCTTGTCCAGAATCGCATCCAGCACGCGCCGCGCATTCTCCCCCCGCCCATGGCGGCCGGCGGAGGAGACCAGCACCAGCTTGGTTTCGTGAAGCTGGGGGATCGCGCGGATGCGTTCGGCCAGCGTCTCGCCGGCCAGGCCCGGCATCATCTGGTCGATGAAGACGATGTCGTGCGGATTGCCGCGGTGCCAGGCGCGTTCGACCTCGGCCAAAGCGTCGAAGCCGTCGTTGCAGCACGCCACCTCCATTCCGAAGCCCCTGAGCTGGCGCGAGATGATCTCGAGATTCATCTCGATATCGTCGACCGCCAAGGCGCGCACGCCCTTCAGCTGCGCCGGCAGGTTCTCGCGCTCGACCAGCGGCGCGATGGCCGCGTCGAGCGGCAGCTCGAACCAGAAGCGCGAGCCGAAGCCCGGCCGGCTTTCGACGTCGACCATGCCGCCCATCAGCTCGACCAGCTGCTTGCAGATCGCGAGCCCGAGCCCGGTGCCGCCATAGCGGCGGGTGATCGAGTTGTCGGCCTGGGTGAATTTCTGAAACAGGCGGGAGCGGACATCCTCCGGCATCCCGATGCCGCTGTCCTTGACCTCGAACCGTACCATGGCGACGCCATCTGGCAGCTCGCGTCCATGGACCACCGAGACCTCGACCGCGACGCCGCCCTTGTCGGTGAACTTGATGCCGTTGCCGACCAGGTTGAACAGGATCTGGCGCAGCCGCGCCGGGTCGCCGCGGAAGGCACCGGCGGCCTCGGGGTCGATGAACAGGCCGAGATCGATATCCTTGGCATGCGCCTTCGACGCCAGCAGGGTGACGGCGCTCTCCACCGTCTCCGCCAGGTCGAAATCGATGCTCTCGATCTCGACCTTGCCGACCTCCAGCTTGGAGATGTCGAGGATGTCGTTGATCACGGTCAGCAGCGATTCGCCCGATTCCTGCACCGCCTCGGCATATTTGCGCTGGTCTGCGTCGAGCTCGGTATCCAGCAGCAGCCCGTTCATGCCCAGGATGCCGTTCATCGGCGTACGGATCTCGTGGCTCATATTGGCCAGGAACTCGCCCTTGGCGACGCTGGCCGCCTCGGCCGCCTCCTTGGCCTTGACGAGCTCGCTCTCGGCCTGCTTGCGGTCGCGGATATCGCGCATCATGAAAGCGATGCGATAGGCCCCGCCCTCGAAACGCTGGACGATGGCGAAGCAGGCCTCGATCCAGATCGGCGTGCCGTCGGTGTGGTAGATCTGGTATTCGAGATGCTCGAGATTATCCCGCGCCACGATCGCCCGGATCTGGGCATTCACCTCGCGCGAGGGCTGGAAGCCGCGCAATGCCGAGACCGGCTGGCCGACAACCGCCGCTGCGCTCAGCCCTGACAGATGCTCGAACGCCGGATTGACGTAGACGATCTTGCCGACTCTATCCTCCCGGCCCTCATTTTCGATAATCAGGATGGTGTCGGTCGACCGCACGATGACGGAGCGGAACAGCTCCTCCTGGTCCTCGGTCATCTTGCGGCGGCTGATGTCGCGGATCACGCCCGGCCAGACGATCGTGCCGTCATCCTCCTTGGTCGGCAACGCCAGGAAGCGGAACCAGCGGACCTGGTCGGTGCCGTCGCGGATGCGCATCTCGAAAGACAGGGACTGCAGCTCGCGGATGGATTTCTCGATCGCAGCCCGCCGGGTGGCCGATTCGGCCGGCGTCTGCTCCAGCCGCGCCATAACCGCGGCCAAGTCGTTATGGCCCTCGGGCAGGCGGAAAAATTTGCGCGCCTCTTCGGTCATCGGCTCATAGACGAAGCTGCCCGACGGCGAGCGGCGCAGCTTGAACGGCACGCTGGTGAATTCGCCGGCACCGGCTTTCAGCCGCTTCTCCGCATCGGCCAGTTTTTCGCTGGTCTGGCGCTCAGCCGTGATGTCGCGCGCCAAGCGATGGATCCCGCCCGCCTCGGTCAGGCTCTCGCGCACGTGGAAGATCTTGGCGCCGCGGCGGTAGGTGAACTGGCGCGGCTTGCCGAAATGCTTCAGCAGGTCCTCGCGATGGTTTTCGCGCTCAGCAGGTCCGGCATCGTCGATCGGATCGTCCGGCGGGGCGTCATAGACCCGGCCGACGATCTCGGCGAACGACGCGCCCTGCCTGATGACCGGCGCGGCGGCGGCCAGCTCCTCGGCGAAGTCCGAATTCCAATCCAGCAGGCGGCCGTCGCGATCGAACAGCGCAAAGCTCTGCTGAAAATCGGGCACAGTCATACCGCTATACTTTCTCCCTCTTCCGTCAGGCCGAGGCCGACGGCACGGTTCGCGGGGTTGCCGATAGCGGTTTGTCCGCTGTTTGGATGGCAATCACCCGATTAGCCGGAATCATCACAATCGCCGTTGTACCCTTACCGATTGAACTTTCCAGAACAATATTTCCACCGTGAAGTGAAATCAGGCCGCGCGCGATCGAGAGGCCCAGCCCGGTTCCTTCGGTTTTGACCGCGGTTTCGGTCCGCAGACGCTCGAACGGCTGGAACACGCGCTCGAGCGCATCGGGGGCGATCCCCAGGCCTGTATCGGCGATCAGGACCGACAGCGCGCCGCCCGCGGCGGGCTGGATCGCAATGCCGACCCGGCCGCCGGGCTCGGTGAATTTTACCGCGTTCGAGATCAGGTTCAGCAGCACCTGGCGCAACGCCCTGGGGTCGGCCCTGACGATGGCGTCGGCGACATCCCGTTCGCGGACCAGCCTGATCGATTTCTGCTCGGCCTGGAAACGGACGAGGTCGATCAGCTGGTCGATGATGTCGCGCATCGAGACCGCCTGCTCGTCGAGCTCGAAGCGGCCGGCCTCGATCTTCGACATGTCCAGCAGGTCATTGATCAGGGCCAGCAGATGCTCGCCGCTGGCGGTGATGGTGCTGGAATATTCGATCAGCTTTTCCACGCTGACGCCGCGCGGTGCCAGATTTCCGATCAGCGAGGAAAAGCCGATGATCGCGTTGAGCGGCGTGCGCAGCTCGTGGCTGGTATTGGCCAGGAACATCGACTTGACCTTGTTCGCGTTCTGCGCGTCCGCCCGCTCGCTGACCAGGGCAACGATGGTCAGCACATTCATCGCCAGCAGCACGACCAGCACGCCGACCAGCTGCAGCGGGTTGGCGAGGCCGTGATCGTGGAACGGGCCGAAGCCGGCGACGGTGCCGGCGGTGGCGGCGATCGAAACCAGGGTCACCAGCGAATAGGCGTAGCGCAGCGACATGCGCAGCGCGATCCAGGAGAGCGGCACCACCAGCAGGAACGGAAAGGCGGAGCGGATATAGGAGCCCCGCAGCGGCGGGGTCAGGAACAGCACGACACTGACCAGCGCGACCCAGGCCCAGACCGTCAGGTCGCTCCGGCTGAAGAGATGCCGCTTCTCGGTACCGCTATAGGCATGCTCGTCCTCCACACCCATCCACAGGATCAGCGCCGGAGCCAGATACAGCGTTCCGCCGCTGTCGGTCAGCCACCAGTTCACCCAGCGGGAATAGAGTTCCATCACATCGATCGGATGGCCGAGCGCCACCGCCAGCGTGCCGCCGGCGGCACTGATCGCCGGGCTGAGGAAGGTCGTGCAGACGATGAAGGCGATAACGCCGACGAAGGATGTGAACAGGCCGCGCGTGGGCCGCACCCGGCGCAGCGCCAGCGCGCCCAGGACCGGCCCCAGCGCATTGGTCACCGAGATCGTGACGGTG
>CAZNNJ010000160.1:0-9479 GCA_964574305.1 uncultured Rhodospirillales bacterium
CGGCCAAAGACGGTCAGCGCCACATCGGCACCCTCGGCCCTTAGCCGCGCGAACGCTTCCAGCAGCATGCCGACGCCCTTGTAGGGCAGGATACGGCCGAAGAAGAGCAGCCTGAAGGGGGCGTGGCGCACCGCTGCCGCCGTGGCGCCGAAGCGGAAGATCGGGTGATAGAGCCGGGCGATCCGCTCTTCCGGCGCGTCGCCGCGCGCCTTGAGCCGGTCGGCGACATGGTTCGAGAAGGTGACGATCCGGTCGCTGCCCCGGATTTCCCGCCGCACCATCCGGTCGAGCAGCGGCCGCCGCTCCCCAGGATGTGGGTCGGCGTCATGGACGATCAGTATTGTGCGGACGCCGGCCTTTCGGGCGGCCCGCTGCAAGGCCAGTCCCCAGACATGCGGCATCACCGTCACGATCGCCCGGACACCCCGGGCCCTCAGGCCCTGGACCAGCCGGCGGACGGTAAAGGGCAGGATCAGGCTGCGTGCGATCAGCCCCAGCGGCCCCGCGAAGGTGCTGACCGGCAGCTGCCGGTCGGCTGGGAACTCAGGCGGCAACTCGCTGTGGAGCGAGGGGGAGAGATAGAGGTCGAAACGGTCGTCCCGCGCCATCGCCTCGGCGATCTGACTCATCAGCGCGGCGCCCGCGCCCAGCCGCCCCCAATAGACCAGGGCGATCGGCGTCTTGCTGTCGGCTGGCGGTGTATCGGCCATGTGGAATCGGGGGCTCGAAGTCGGGGCAGCGAAGCAATACATGTCAGCTTGCAGTCGACGCCAGCGGCTTGTCGGTATCGGGCCGTCCGCCTAGAGTGCGGCGCTACTGGGCCAAACGAAGCCATGACGACTGGAGAGGAAAGATGACCGCGCCAATCTATGATATTCCCGTCCGCAAGATCGACGGCTCCGCCGCCTCGCTTGGCGAATATGCGGGCGATGTTCTGCTGGTCGTCAATGTCGCCTCGGCCTGTGGGCTCACCCCGCAATACTCGGCGCTCGAGCAGGTCTATGAGGCGTACCGCGACAAGGGCTTCAAGGTGCTGGGCTTCCCCGCCAACGATTTCGCCGCGCAGGAGCCGGGGACCAATGAGGAGATCCGGGAATTCTGCACCGGCAAATATTCGGTGCAGTTCCCGATGTATGCCAAGATTGCGGTGAAGGGCGAGACCCAGCATCCGCTCTACCACTTCCTGACCACCGCCCGGGGTCACACCCATGGCGACAAGGACAGCGCGCTCCGCAAGACGCTGGCCCAGCACGGGCTCGGGCCCACCAACGACACCGATGTCGTCTGGAACTTCGAGAAGTTCCTGATCGGCAAGCACGGCGACGTCGTCGCCCGCTTCGCTCCGGATATCACGCCGGACGATCCGCAGGTCACTGGCGCGATCGAGGAAGAGCTCGCCAAGGCCTGACCGCAGGCGGAACAGACAGGGCGGGATCGGCATTTCTTCTCCATCCGGACTTATGGAGAGGCAAATGGCGACCCGCACCCCCACGACAGTCGATAAGGTGAAGGAAGAGGCCCGTTCGCGCTGGGACAAGCTCACCGACGATGATTTCGATTCGATCAAGACCAATGTGGTCGAGCTGGCGACCCGGCTGCAGGCGCGCTACGGCCTCAGCGCCGAGGAGGCCAAGCAGCAGGCTGACGAGTTCATGACCACGGTCAACGACGCGGCGGCCGACGCCTATGGCCGCGCCGTGGTGGCGCTCGATCATGCCGCGCACCGCGTCGACCGCGCGGTCAAGGACCATGCCTGGGCCACTGTCGGCGGCGCGCTGCTGCTGGGCGGCGTGATCGGCTATCTGCTCGGCATCGAGGCCACGCCGCGCCGTTCGCGCTGGTACTGATCCACATAAGGTTCCCCCCTCTCAAATCGTCATTGCGAGCGTAGCGAAGCAATCCAGGGCCTTACCGATTGGTTTCGGGCCAACGGCCCTGGATTGCCGCGTCGCTGCGCCACTCGCAATGACGTGAATTCAAGTCCTCTTGCTAAACGTCGGGGGAAGCGTCACCTGATAGGCGCTCGCCCCAAGCTTCGGACCTGAATTGGAATCGCCCTGCGTCAAAGTCTGCCAGCTCGACACCGCCAAGGGCGTGTGTGTCGGCTGCCTGAGGACCCTGTCCGAGATCGCGCGCTGGTCGCAAATGTCGGGGGAGGAGCGCCGGCGCGTCATGGCCGACCTTCCAAACCGGAAGGCGCCGTGATCTAACACCTTCCGGGTTTTCGAAAGAATGTTCGGGAGGATTTGAGATGCGCTTCGGCTATCACGCGACCATGTGCAATCCGGCTTTCTACAAGCCGCTGGCCATCGCGGCCGAGGCTGCGGGGTTCGATACCTTCACCCTGCCGGACAGCATCTGCTACCCCGAGCACGCGGATTCCAAATACCCCTATAACGATGACGGCTCGCGCGAATTCCTCGACGGCGTGCCCTTCATCGACCCCTTCATCGTCACCGCTTGGATGGCTTCGGCCACCGCGACGATCAAGTTCTCGACCTCGGTGATGAAGCTGCCGATCCGCCACCCGGTGCTCTTGGCCAAGCAGGTCACCAGCCTCAACGCGCTGATCGACAACCGCTTCGTCTTCGGCGTCGGGCTGTCGCCCTGGGAAGAGGATTTTCTCGCCACCGGCACGGATTTCCATACCCGTGGCAAGCGCATGGACGAGATCATCCAGATCATCCGCGGGCTGAGCTCGGGCGAGTATTTCGGCTGGGACAGCGCGTTCTACAAGATTCCGCGCATCAAGCTGTGCCCGGTGCCGAGCCAGCCGATCCGTATCCTCTATGGCGGCCACACCGAACCGGCACTGCGCCGCACGGCCAAATTGTGCGACGGCTGGATCAGCGCCGGTGGCCATATGAACGAGCTGACCGACATGATCGACCGGCTGACGATCTACCGGAAGGAATACGGGCGGGAGAACACGCCGTTCGACATGCAGATCATGGGGCCTGAGGTCTATCATGCCGACAGCGTGAAGCGGCTGTCTGCGCTCGGCGTGCAGGAATGCCTGGCTGCGTTCCGCGATGCCTATGCCGGCGGTGCCGACAGTCGCACGCTGGAGCAGATGATCGGCGAGATGAACCATTATGCCGACACGGTGATCGCGCCGGTACGCGCCGCCGGAGCCTAAATCCGGGAGGCTCGATGCCCGACTTCCTGCTCGCCATCGACCAGGGCACGACGTCGACGCGGTCGATCCTTTTCGACCGCGCCTTCCGTCCAGTGTCAGTGGCGCGGCGCGACCTGCCGCAGCATTTTCCCGGCGACGGCTGGGTCGAGCACGAGCCCAGGGACATTTTGAGCGCGGTGATCGCCACCGCGCGGGAGGCGCTGGACAAGGCCGGCCGTTCGGCCGCGGATGTCGCCGGCATCGGCATCACCAACCAGCGCGAGACCACCATCGTCTGGGACCGCGCGACCGGAGAGCCGATCTATCCCGCCATCGTCTGGCAGGACCGGCGGACCAGCGATGTCTGTGCCGGGCTGATCGCCCAGGGCGCGGAGGCCCTGGTCAAGGCCAGAACCGGCCTGCTGATCGACCCCTATTTCTCCGCCACCAAGATCGCCTGGATCCTGGATCATGTGCCCGGCGCCCGGGCGCGGGCAGGCAGGGGAGAGCTGGCCTTCGGCACGGTCGACAGCTTCCTGCTGTGGCATCTGACCGGCGGACAGGTGCATCGCACCGATGCGACCAATGCCGCCCGTACCATGCTGTTCGATATCAATAGACAGCAATGGGATGCAGAATTACTCGAACTTTTCGACGTTCCGCCGGAAATACTTCCTGAAGTCTGCGATACGAGCTGTGATTTCGGCGTGACCGGACCGGACATTTTCGGTTCTTCTATCCCTGTTCTGGGCATGGTCGGGGACCAGCAGGGCGCGCTGATCGGCCAGGGCTGCGTCGAGCGCGGCATGGCCAAGAGCACCTACGGGACAGGCTGCTTCCTGGTGCTGAACAGCGGCGACACGCCCCTGTCGTCGAACCACCGGCTGCTCTCGACCGTCGGCTACCGGCTGAACGGCAAGACGACCTATGCGCTGGAGGGCAGCATCTTCGTCGCCGGCGCGGTGGTGCAATGGATGCGCGACGGGCTGAAGCTGATCCAGGACGCTGCCGGCAGCGAGGCGCTGGCGGCGTCGATCGGGCTCGATCACGGCGTCTATTTCGTGCCCGCCTTCACCGGCCTCGGCGCGCCCTACTGGGACCCGGAGGCGCGGGGTGCGATCCTGGGCCTGACCCGCGACACCGGAATCGCCGAGATCGTCAGCGCCGGGCTGCAATCGGTCTGCTACCAGACGCGCGACCTGCAGCGCGCTATGAAAATGGATGGATTGACGCCAGCCCGGCTACGGGCCGATGGCGGTATGGCGGCGAACGGCTGGGTAATGCAGTTTCTGGCGGATTTGCTGGGGATTCCAATCGAACGGCCGGCGCTCACCGAGACCACGGCGCTGGGTGCCGCCTATCTGGCCGGGCTGGGCGCCGGCTTCATCAAATCGATCAACGAAACCAAGGACCTATGGCGGGCCGACCGGGTGTTCGAGCCGGCCATGGCGCCTGCGGACCGCGACCGGCTTTATGCCGGTTGGCAGCGCGCCGTGGCGCGGGTGACAGGATAGGTGAAGGAATGGCGTTCAAGCTTGACCACAGCGTGGTCCATGTCTCGGATCGGGTGGTATCGGATGCCTTCTATCGCGACGTGCTGGGGGCAGAACTGGTGGAGATCGCCGGCATCCGCATGTATCGATTCAGCGATGCCCAGTTGAACGTTCATGGACCCGGGCTCGACGCCAAGCCGGTGGCACGTATCCCGGTGCCGCCGGGCGGCAGCGATCTCTGCTTCGAATGGGATGGGCCGATCGCGGGCGCGGTCGAGCATCTCAAAGGCCGTGGCGTCGCCATTGATTGCGGACCGCAGACCGGCTTCGGCGCCAAGGGACTGGGGACCAGCGTGTACTTCCGTGACCCTGATGGCACTTTACTCGAATTTATCACTTATACCAATAAATAGTCATTTGGAATTTATTGGAGGTAGATAAATATTCCCATAAGTTTTAACTCATTTTTGCCACTGGACGACCCGAGTGTTTGATCCTATGTCCCTATGAGGAAACTATCATGTGTCCTTATGAGGAAACTTTTTTGGGGTTGCTGAGTTAGTTTGGCATGGCACATACGGAACCTTCACGGCTGAACTACATCAAGTCCCGCAAGGACACGATTTTCGACGAAATGGTGTTGCAGGTTGCCCACCAGAACGGCGTTCCCCTGATGGCCGCCGGCTGGGACAGCGTGCTGTCGGAGATCGAGCTCGAAGTCGAATCGCTGCTGATGCGGCAGATCCCGATGAGCGGGCAGCCGACGCCCGAGATCGAGGGCATGATCCTGATGTGGCGAAAGCTGGACAATGAAGCGCGATCGCTGCGCGCCGCGAACGACTGGCGGGCCGCCCTGCCGATGGCGGTCTGACCGGCCTTCGCGTTCGCTTTCCCAATTCTCCCGGACGCCCGCCATCGAGCGGGCTGACAATCCCATTCCGTCCCTGTAAGAAACTCCCAAAGGTCGAACAACACGTTCAGGGAGGACACCCAATGAAATTGGGTCTGTTCATGATGCCGAATCATCCGCCGCACCGGTCTTACGCGGATGCTCACGCCCACAATCTGGACACTCTGAGCTTTGCCGACCGTCTGGGCTATGTCGAAGGCTGGGTGGGCGAGCATTTCACCTCCAAGCGTGAGCCGGTGCCGTGCCCGGACATCCTGATCGCCCAGGCCTTTGCGCTGACGAAGAACATAAGGCTGGGCGCCGGCGCCTTCCTGCTGCCCTACCACGTTCCGGTGGAGCTGGCGCAGCGCATCTCCTATCTCGACCATATCTCGAACGGCCGTTTCATGGCCGGCATCGGCGCCGGCGGGCTGCCGACAGACTATGAGCTGTTTGGCGTCGACGGCGCCCATGGTCAGCATCGGGAGATGATGAACGAATCGATCGACCTGATGGTGAAGCTCTGGACCTCGACCGGTCCGTTCAAGCATGAGGGCAAGTATTACAAGGGCGAACGCGCCGACGGCATTCCCGAGCTCGGCCTCAAATTCCACTTGCTGCCGCTGACCAAGCCGCACCCGACCATCGCCATCGCCGGCCTGAACGAATATTCCCCGACCTTGAAGTTCGCCGGCAAGCGCGGCTTCACCCCGATGAGCCTGGCCTGGAGCCCCGACTACCTGCTGACCCATTGGGAGGCCTACCGGCAGGGTTGCGAGTCCGCCGGCCGCCCGGCGAGGCGCGAGGAATGGCGGGTCGGCGTCGAGACCTATATCGCCGAGACCGATGCCGAGGCGCGCCGCCGCGCTATTGCGGGTGAGATCGGCACCAGCTGGCGCACCTATCTGCTGCCGATGCTTAAGGAATGGGGCATGCTGGGCGCCTGCAAGCACGACCAGAGCGTGCCGGACTCCGATGTTACCGTGGAATATCTGGTGGACAATGTCTGGATCGTCTGCAGCCGCTCGACCGTTATCGATAAGCTGGGCAGGATGCGCGACAAGGTCGGCCAGTTCGGCTGCCTGCTCCAGGTCGTCTACGACCATCTGGAGGAGTTCGATTCTTATCGCTATTCGCTGACGGCACTGGCCGAGGAGGTGCAGCCGGTCTTCGCCGAACCGCGGCAAGAAGCGGCGGAGTAGGGACCATGTATGGCGGCCGCGACGACATCGATCCCTATTTCGGCGCGCCCTATATCGATACGGACGAGCGGCGCGACACCCCGCGCCGTCACCGCTACATCCACGGCGGGTTCGAGAGGACCGAGACGCTCTTCGCTTTCTATTTCCCGACCGACGAGGAGTATCGGGGTCGTTTCATCCACATGCTCCAGGGCGGCACGGGCGGCAGCGAGCACACCGCGTACCAGTCGGTGCTGGGCGAAACCTGCATGATCGACTTCGCCGCCCAGTGCGGCGCCTTCTATGTCGAATCCAACCAGGGCCATGTCGACATCACCGGCGAGTACATGAAGATGGACCCGACGGTGACCAGCTGGCGGGCCAGCGCCCAGACGGCGCGCTTCGCCCGCAGGAAGGCGGCAGAGATCTACGGCGCATCGCCGCACCACGCCTATCTGCTGGGCGGCTCGGGTGGGGGGCTCCGCGCGGCGGTCTGCATGGAGAACACGCACGGCGTATGGGACGGCGGCGTGCCTTATATCGCCGGGCCCTGCGCGCTGAACGGTCCGTCGGTTGTCATCAACGCGGCCCGCGTGCTCGGCCCCAAGGTTCATGACGTGATCGACGCGATGGCGCCGGGCGGCTCGGGCGATCCGTTCGCCGGGCTGGACGCGGACCAGCGCGAGGCGCTGGCGCTGTTCTACCGCGTAGGCCTGCCCAAGGGGGCGGAGTTCGCGCTCAAGGGTTCGGCGATGGACGTCACGATCGGCATGGCGATCCTGACCTCGACCCTGTTCTACGACCCGACGCTGGTCGAGGATTTCTGGTCGGTCCCCGGCTATGTCGGCGCCGATGGCGGGCTGGCCAAAAGCCTGATCGATATCCGCGCGCGGGTGCGCAGGATTCTGACAAGGCGCGACCTGGGCGACAACCAGGACGTCGCCATCACCCAGGGTTTCTGGGGCCAGTCGAACGACAAGTCGCCGATCGGGCTGGTCTTGGACGGACCGGTGGACCTTGCCCGTATCCCGGGCTCGCGCATCACGGTGCTGTCTGGCGCGGAGGAAGGGCAGAAGCGGGTCTGCATTGCGACGGCTGGCGACGCGCTGCTGGTCGGCCTGCATATCGGCGAGAAGCCGCTGGAGAGGATTGCTGTCGGCGACGAACTCCAGATCGACAACCGCGCCTTCCTCACCTTCTGTTTCGCCCACCGTCATCAGGTGGACAGGCCGCTGCCATCCACCGCGGCGCTCTGCGCGCTCGGCCGGCCGATCTATCCGCAGCGTCCGACCAACCAGGCGACGACGCTGGTCGGCGTCGGCCAGACCGGCCATTTCTCCGGCAAGATGATCTTCGTCAACAACATGTTCGACACCAACGAGCTGGCCTCGAACGCCGCCGATTATATCCCACTGGTAAGGCAGCAGTTCGGGCCGCGGATCGACGACCGCTTCCGCCTCTGGCTCAACGACAACACCACCCATATCGGCCCGACCGACGCGGCGTCGTCGACCTACCTGATCCCCTTCATGGGTTCGGTTCAGCAGGCGGTGCGCGACGTCATCGCCTGGGTCGAGGACGGCGTCGCGCCGCCGGCGAGCACCAGGTTCGACTTTGCGCCCGAGCGGGGCATGAGCCTCGCCCCCCTCGCCGACGAGCGCTTCGGCATCCAGCCGGTGGTCCACGCGACAGTCGAGGGCGCCGTCAGCGTCGAGGCCGCGGTCGGCGAGGCGCTGGTCTTCGCTGTGGAGGCCGAGGTCCCGCCCGGCGCCGGTGCCATCATCGCCGCCGAATGGGACTTCGACGGCCAGGGCCGCTGGCCGGTCAAACACGGCAATATCGACGGCCACTGCTCCCGCATCAGCCTCAATGTTACCCACCGCTTCGACAAGCCGGGGACGTATTTCCCGTCGGCCCGCGTGACCTCGCACCGTGAGGGCGACGTGAACGCCGTGCATCGCCGGCAGGTGAACCTGGCGCGGGTGCGGGTGGTGGTGAGCTGAGGGCTCGACCCTCTGCCGTTTCACGGGCGAGGGACTATCAAACGAACTTGCCCCAAACCTTCATGCTGCTACCCTTCGGAGTCGCGATTGCGGGGCGGCGGATGACTGCGTTCGGATATAAGGCATTCATCAGCTACAGCTGGGCGGACGCGGCGTGGGGCAACTGGCTTCACAAGGCGCTGGAGACTTACCGCACGCCCAAGGCGCTGGTCGGCAAGGAAACCGCGCTGGGCCCGGTTCCGGCGAGGTTGCTGCCGCTCTTCAAGGATCGGGAGGAACAGGCGGCCGGGGCCAACATCGCCGCGGCGCTCGACGTCGCGCTGGGCGATTCCGAATTCCTGATCGTCATCTGCTCGCCGAATTCCGCCCGGTCGGAATGGGTGAGCCATGAGATCGCCTGGTTCAAGACCCATCGCGACCCCGCGCATATCCTGACCATCATCGTCGACGGCGAGCCGGGCAGCGCAACGGCCGACTGCTTCTCCCCCGCCCTGACCCATAAGGTCACGCCCGATCTTGCGGTCACGGACGAGGCGGAGCCTGCCCCCCTTGCTGCCGACGCACGCCCCAGCGGCGACGGCCGGCGCCGCGCCAAGCTGAAGCTCGCCGCCGCGATGCTGGGGGTCGGGCTCGATGAGCTGGTCCGGCGCGACGACCGGCGGCGTCTCGCCCGGATGCGCGCCGTCGTCGCGGCGTCGCTGACCCTGGCCGCCGTGATGAGTTGGCTCACCGTTCTCGCCATCCGTGCGCGCAACGAGGCGGACCTGCCGCGCGGCCAGGCCGAAGGGCTGGTCG